>NZ_HF986199.1:0-73265 GCF_000431435.1 Veillonella sp. CAG:933 | reverse complement strand
TTCTACACACACTTTTTGTCCTATAACTCTAATCTCACTCTGCGAAATCAATTTGTAAATATATAAAAGAACACGCTACAGTGCCTATTCGCTGCAACGTGTTCTTCTTACTTCTGTACGTATTTTTTTATTTATGGTCATAGGTTTTTAAGGTAAAAACCAATTCATTAATCGACGCACTCAGTGAATCCATTTTGTGTTCCAGACGTATCAATAAATACGCCGCAACCACCATGGGGAATCCGTAATTAGCCGTCGCTGTTAGAATTTCTTCCATAAAAACACCTCCTTATTGAAATACATTCAATTTAAAATATATCGACAAGGAGGTTCCAAATATTTTTATAATATTTCTTTATTTACATAAATATTAAGCTGAATGTTGAATGAGCCACTCTTTTAGCATGTCTACTGATACAGAATTATCAGCAACACCAATAATTAATGCCTCAGCTTCATCATCGGTATAAGTTAAATTAATTTCTTCTAACGCTAGATATATTTGCATAGAGTGAAATGCTATTCGCTTATTTCCATCAGTAAAAGCATGGTTTTTAGCTAAACCATAACAAAGTTGTGCTGCTTTATCATAAGTTGTAGGATATAAGTCTTCTCCACCAAATGTTTGAAACGGGGTATTAACCGCCGATTCCAATAAGTTTAAATAATGGATTCCCGATTTCATAACGGAAGATGCTTCTAAATCCTTATGAAACTGTATAATATCATCGATTAATAAATGTATAATCTTATTCATCTATTTTCCAATCTTTTATACAAATTTTGGTTTCGTTTAAGAATTTCTGCCGATAAAGCTTTCATTCTTTTAGCCAAATCTTCAGATGTTTTTGATGTAATAATAATTTTATCTTGATTTTCCTCTTGAATATTTCTTTTCGACATATAGAGCACCCTTTCTTTATATTTTTTAGTAAATCTTCTTATTTCAATATATCACAATTCGACGGCCTAGTGAATCAACAAAATCCATTCCAACAAGGTACATACGATATACGCAATAATAAACTTAATTTTCTGTTTACGGTCGCGGTCTTCGTCAGCGATTTTAAGACGCTGTGCCAAAAAGCGCTTATCACGAATCTGCAAGAGTAAGTCGCGAATATTCGCCTGGCTTTCCGCATCGGTTTCCTTCCCGTTACCTTTGAGCGCTACCTGTTGAATCTGAATACGGCGCTGCAATTTACGCATTTGAATCTTAATATTATTATGGACAAAGACACTTTGCCATTTTTTACGGGAATCAAAATACATATAAATATAGCGCGGAATGTTCATGACGATAAAACTGATACACAAAATCCCCAAAGAAATAAGGAAATATGTGGAAAAGGAGAATTCAATCGTCTCCGCCGGCAAATAGTGGTGAAGGATGATAAAACTGATCCACACACCAATCGGCAATAACAACGCTGCTGCCAAGTCAATGGAACGAACCCAGCTCGTTTTCACAGGCACTTCAGGAATATTATAGGTCTCCACCTCATCGCGGAAGGCATAGTATTCCAAACGAAGTACCGACTGTTCCGAGCGGGCATTAATTAAGATAACCGGTCCTTTAGCATTCGTACAGCGGTTCGGCCAAGAAATTAAACGGCGAATCGGACTGTCCGGGGACAAATCAAAACGGATAATGCCCTTTTTTTCAAAACGCACCGTCGACCCGTCACCGATAATTTCGAAGGGGTTAAAGAAGGTGCCCAACAGGCTGAGGCTCCAATTGCCCAATAAATGAACAATCGTATTCATAATAAAGCCGCCCATATCGACGTCGGACATATTCAATTTTATGGAAAAACTCGAAGCATAGTCGTCAAACCAAAAATCTTCGATAGTAAATTCTATATTAATAACGGTCCCGAGGGTCGTAATAATCCCCATGTAGACCTTATTGTTATTTTCAAACTCAAAGGTAACAGAATAAAATAACCAGTGATTTCGCAATTGAGCTTTCAAAATGCGGTTAATCGCATCTTCCTCAACACTGATAATACGATGATCGTATAAATCGGTTTCGCTCGCTTCGCAAGGTTCGGCCTCAATTTGTTGCTCAGGCGTGACCGGTTTCTCTGCGATTTTCTTGCGTGTTCCTTTTGTCATCGATTCTGCCAATTCCAATAATCGCGTGACTAGACTGTTCATAACGCCTCCTATGGATTTAGCACGTTTTCAGTCCATATTATAACATAACGCACCCGATTTTAAAACTACATAGCATATCGACAGTTTTCAAAAAAGCCGATTCTATCACCATTGAGCGCATTTAACTTGATTATTTATTCTAAAAAATGACTGCCAAGCCCTTTCGAGCCGGCAGTCATAAATTTATCCCCTAGATATCAAAGATACCCTGTATGCTATTTTACAAAGTGTTAAACAGTTTCCATGGATAGCTTGCGATACGCATAGAAGGCACCGCGTTTTGCCATCAAGGTCTCATAGGAGCCGTCTTCTACAACCTGACCGTTTTCCAAGAATAGAATTCGATCCATCTTTTCCAAACCGCCCAGATGGTGCGTAATATAGATGACTGTTTTATCCTTCATCAGGCTGTATAAGGCGTTCTGTATATCCTGGCGAACCAATTGATCGAGCCCTTCCAATGGTTCATCGAGCAACAAAATCGGACTGTTGCGGAGCCACAAACGAGCGAGCGCAATACGCTGACGCTGCCCGCCGCTCACACCGCTGCCGCCACTGCCGATAATTGTCTTAAGACCGTTTCGCAACGTATTAACCCAATCGGTTAAGGCGGCGAACTCAATGGCTTTTGCCATTTCCTCAGCCGTTGCCCGCGGTTTAGCCAAGCGAATATTGTCTTCCACCGATGCATGGAATAAATAGGTATCCTGCGTCAAGGCACCATAGTATTCGCGAGCCTCAGCCAATGACAGCGATTTAAGCTCTTTGGTTCCCAACGAAATCCGGCCTTCGTAATCATAGAACCGTTCCAACATAGTAAGGAGCGTCGTTTTGCCGGAGCCGCTCGGCCCTACTACGGCCACTTTTTCACCCGGTTTGATATAAAGTGATAAATTCTCATATATATACGGCTCGCCCTCGTCATAACGGAAGCTTACCTTATCAAAATTAATGCCCAAAGATGGCGAGTCCACTTTAACCGACTCAGCCGAAGCCATCGACTGAATCACCTCATTTTTAGCGTCAGAGTCAACCCTTTCAGCCGGCGCCATCGATTCCTTAACAGCCGGAGCCTGTTCCGCCAACTGAACCAATCGTTTCATGGCGGCTAAACTTTCACGACCATGATACCAGGCAATAGTAAGCGGTGCCAAGGCTTCAAAATAGGATTGCAAGGCAATGGCCACTACGGCGATAAAAATCCCTTCCTGTTGACTGCCGTTAGCAAGCGGAATCATGATGAGCGCCCCCAGGACCATGGTTAATTGGGTGAGCCCCAAGAAGAGCGTATCGCCAATATTGGTGCCGCGATGAACGATATGCTGAGCCGACGTCAAATCGTTAAACTGACGATCCACCAAGGCTGTCACGCGCGGTTCCTGCTTGTACGTTATGATATCCATAATGCCCGCCAAGCTTTCTACCACCGTATCCTTTATACCGCTGCGATATACAAGAGCTGCATCCGTAGCCAACGCATTATGACGATACACAATAAACGGAATCACCACGGCCCCCAAGATAAAGACAATCGCCAATAACCACACCAGCTGATAGCTGAACTGTGCCAAGAAGTAAAAGCCGATAACAGTTAATAAGACAGCCCCCGCCGGCGGAATAATAACACGCAAATAGAAGAATTGGAGTGTCTCGATGTCCGCCATGATGCGACCTAAAATATCACCGGAACCGAGTCGATGCAATGCAGCCGGCATCAACGGCTCCAACTTTTTATAAAACCATACGCGTAAACCGTAGAGTCCTTGGAAGGCCATATGATGCGATACATAGCGCTCGATATAACGGCATACGGCGCGGCTGATACCGAAGAAGCGCACCCCTACAATAGAGAGGCTTAAAGCCGCCAATTCAGGGCGTAACGCCGCCGACGTGATGAGCCAAGCCGACGTTGTCAAAAGGCCGACGTTCATGAATACCGTCAAGAAGGAGAATAATAAGCTGAGCCACAAGGAATTACGCGCAGGCCCTAATACGGCAAATAACCGACTTAGCGAATTCCATGTCGATATATTCTGCGTAGGCTCGCTGACTTCAATATGCGATGCCCCCGGTGCCGCATGGGCGGCAATCACCGGATGGACAGCTTTTTCAATATCAACATTAGGCTTAGTGTGACTATTCCCTATAGCATCGGCTGTCCCTACGGCAGTCTCTGTAGCTCCGGCTAGGGCAGTCTCTGTAGCTCCGGCTACGGCAGTCTCTGTAGCTCCGGCTAGGGCAGCCTCTGTAACTCCGGCTACAGCACTCTCTGCAGCTCCGTTATGACCCACGCCGTCGGAAGTAACATCAGCGGTGCCTCCCACGCCCGCTTTGACGAGTTCGCTGAAGTAGCCGTCAGCCGCTACCAACTCATCAAAAGATCCTCTTTCAACGATATGCCCCTGTTTTAACACCAATAAAGTATCGGCCCAACGCATAGTCTGCAAGCGATGCCCGATGAGAAGCACAATCTTATTCGCCATCAATCGTTCCAGGGCTTTTGCCAAACTCTGTTCCGTCGCCACATCAAGATGGGCCGTTACTTCGTCCAGCACGATAAGCGGTGATTGTTTAATAAAAGCACGAGCGATGGCAATACGCTGGCGTTGCCCGCCGGATAAACCGAGGCCCCCTTCACCCAGCATTGTATCAAGGCCATGAGGCAAGGAATTTACAAACGCTTCCGCTTCCGCATCACGAACGGCTGCCCATACTTCATCATCCGATACAGGCTGTCCAAAGGTAATATTCTCACGCAACGTACCACGGAATAAATGGGGTTGTTGCGGCACAAACGTCACTTGATCACGCCAAAAATCCGCCTCCATGTCAAGCAAGTTCACGCCGTCTACTACAATTTCACCCTTTGTCGGTTGCATGAGACGCAAAAGCAAATGAGCGAGTGTACTCTTGCCGGCACCACTGCCGCCGACCAGCATGGCTTTCTCGCCGCGGCGCAAAGTGAAATTAATATTTTCAACCGCATACGTGACAGCCGCTTTTTCAGATGAAACCTCGCCCTCATTGGCATTAAGTTCTTGATGCGACGTCGCGCCGTACGCATAAGACAGCTCTTTAAACTCTACCGTATTAAGCGCCGCCGCTGTAACTGTGCCGGACTCAGGTTCTTCAATAGGCAAGGCTAAGAATGTATCAATTTTGGCAAGACTTACCTGACCCGCCATACCGGTATGGAAGGCGGCCCCCAACTGACGAAGGGGAGCGTAAAACTCAGGCGCCAAAAGCAATACGAAAAATGCCGGCAAGAAAGTTTCATGGCCGTAAAGCAAGGCCATCCCCATGTACACAGCGATTAACGCCGTACTGATAGTGCTGACTAACTCAAGCACCAAGGCGGACAAAAAGGCCACGCGCAAAACGCGCAAAGTAGAATCTCTAAATTCTGCGGACAGACGGGCGATGACGTCTACCTGTTCTTCGGAACGACCGAAGAGTTTAAGCGTCACAATACCTTGGAGGACATCCAAGAAATGACCGCTCAGAAAACTCATACGCTCCCACTGTTCTTTATTCATAGCCTCCGCTTTTTTACCGATTAAAATCATAAAAAACGGAATGAGCGGGAATGTAATGAGTAAGATAATAGCAACCCACGGTGCCGCATCAATGATGGCAATGGCCATAATGAGCGGAATCATCATGGCATACAGCATCTGTGGCACATAACGGGCTATGTAGGCTTCTACGCTTTCCAGACCATCCGTCATTAAATGAACCACGTCACCGTGCCGTTCACCGGTAAAGGGCCCTAAACGCAATAAATGATGCCAAATTTTTTGGCGCAAATCTTGTTTGTCCAGCTCCGCCAAACTGCCTGCCGTTTGTTCCTGGCAATACGTTGCCACCATGCGAAGCACGACGGATGCTATAAGCCAAATCACCGTAGACCAGACTTCGTCCAACGGCAAACCTTCAAAAAATGTTTTTTCGATCAACACCGCAAAGAACCATGCCTGACCGACAATGCCCAAGGTGCCTAATAAACTGAATACCCCTAATCCTATAGCCTTTCCCTTAAACCGAATTAACTCTTCACGAGCGGTTTTGACTATCACAGAAGCCTCCTAAAACAACAATAAATACAATAATATGCCGCTAATATAAAGCCGCTGCAAACGGTGATTACAAACACCATAAAGTCGATTGTAAAAATCATAACGTTGATTGCAAAAGCCATAAACGACCATCATAAAAGCCACAAGCGGTATATAAAAGAAAAATGCACATTATACAATGTGCACTTTCAGCTTTATAACTATTATTCACCCCACAAGATGAAACCGTCATCCTCTTCATCAGGGATGATTACTTTCTCAGGTAATGTTCTGGTAATAATATCACCGGACACAGCGTCGATGATTACACCCTGTTGAACTAAGCCGTCTGTTTCATCATTGTGATAAATAGTAACTTCGTATTGAACTTTGCCGTTATCAGCTTCCAATTTCCAACCTTTACTGATAGCATCGCCACCGATGTTGGCAACAGCAATGGATTCAGCTTTCTTAGGATCAATAACATTGTTAGGATTGAAGACTTTATTCGGAATGTCTTTTTCTTTTTTATCCGATTTTTCTTTAATAACATTGCCCGTAATTACGTCAACTTGGATTGTATACGTATTTTTGAGCGTATAACCGGTAACTTCATAATAGAAGCGACCGCGATCCGGTTTTAACGTAATGGAGTGAACAGCCGAATTCGGATACTTAGCCAAGAACACACCGGCTACTTGACGCATGGATAATACCATGGACTGTACGGATCCTTCCATTCTGATTGACGGATTCACATCCGCTGCTGCTACCGTTTGAGGCATAGCCACCGCTACAGCACTTACAGCCATAGCACCGGCCAATAAACCGGCAAAAGACTTCTTTTTCATACAATAACCTCCTAAAATATGCTGCTTCCCCTAATGCTATCTGAATAACTGTCAAAGTCAACATATTCCGTTTTAATAATGTAAGATTAAACCTGCATATTACTTCAATTGTCCTTTAAGTATACCATGTTTACTCAGGCATACTCAATAAAAATCTACTTATCCTCGTCTTCCACTTTTTTTACCGTCGCCTTGTAAGAAAATGCCTTATGAGCCAAACGCTGGTCCACATCTTCTTTTACCAATTTATAAACGGTAGCTGCCAACGGCACGCTCAATAAAATGCCCGGCACACCGTACAAGGTACCGCCGATGGTAATAGCGGCAAATACCCAAATGCCCGGTAAGCCTACGGAACTGCCCACGATGCGCGGATAAATGACATTGCCTTCAATCTGTTGCATAACCACGAGGACGATAATAAAAATTAACGCATCCATGGTACTCACCGATAACAACATCACGAGGCCCATAAAGCCGCCGATATACGCCCCCAAGAGCGGCACCAAAGCGGTAAGCCCGATTACACAGCCGATTGTCATGGCATAAGGAACGGATAATACGGCAAGGCCTGCCCCGACCATGACGCCCAGAATTAAAGCATCGAGGAACTGACCGATAAAGAAACTACTGAACACCTGACTGGCCGTGCGCCATACGTGAACCATGTTTTTAATATGATGGTCTTTGCCGTAAGCACGGGCCAAGCGGCCCATCTGACGGCGCAGCACTTCTTTGTCAAGCAATACATAAATGGCAAAAATTAAGCCGATAACAAAGTTAAACACCATTTCAACGGTGTCACTCATTGTTTTTACAATGTAGCGACCGCTATCCGCCCCAATTTGGCGCAACTGTTCCACCGTCTTATCCGATTGAATAGAATCCATGACACCGGACGACGAAAGATACGGCGTGTTTTCAATAAAACGACTCACCCACTCAGACGATTGCTGATACAAAGCCGGCAAGGCCTGCACAATAATGCCCAAGGAATGAACGAGTTGCGGTATCGCCATGTAGCCTACGAGGAAAATAGCCAACAATATGGTAAAAATAGCCAAGACAACACAAACCGGTCGTCTGGTACTATGCTTCCAACCGCTTTCGGCAGATGGAAAATAAATCTTCTCAAAGCGCTTCACAATAATATTGAGGACGAACGCAATGAGCACACCCCAAACCAACGGCATGACTGCATCCAGCCCAATTTTAAATGAAGTCAGTACCGAATCAAACTTAATAGTGAACAGAAATACTAAACCGCCTAAAATAATCAGGCTGATACTCGATTTATATTTCTTGAAAAAGCCCATACACTATTGCTCCCTATTAAAACAATTCTTAAGCAAACAAAGTATCCAAACGGTCTTCGTCAAGTAAAGTCCCTACCGTGAACGGACCGAACATACCGAAACGGGCACTTACTTCATCAAAACGCATTTCGTTAACGATTTTTTTGAACTGAACCGCATCATCGGACATGAGCGTAATACCCCATTCCCAATCATCGAGACCACAGGCGCCGGTAGTAAACTCTTTAATCGTTTCTTCGTATTTTTTACCGATTTGACCATGAGAACGCATCATGCGACCGCGTTCCGCTCGGTCCGTCATGTACCAGTTATCTTCTAAGTTGCGGCGTTTGCTCATTGGATAGAAGCACATATATTTTAAACGAGGAATATGTGGGTACAAACGAGCTTGAACCTTCGGATGATTAATGTCGGTTTTCATGTAGTTGCTTACTTCAATAACCGATACGAAAGAAGCAGTCGGTTCCAAAACGGCGCCGATAGCCAATTTACGAAGGGTAATTTCCTTCGCCGTAACTTCTTCCAAAGTCGGCTGCAAGAACCAAATCATGATGTCCCCTTTGCCGCCCGCTACATTGTACAACGCATAGCTGGAAGTTTCCGCTTCATGACCGGCTTCCAATTCAGCGATAAATGCTTTGAATTCAGCTAAAGCTTTAATCTGACGTTCCGTATCCCAGGACTGCCATTTTTCAAAATTAATTTTGTATGTAGCGTGAATACTGAACCAACCTTCATAGGTCAAAACCGCTTTTTCATCAACACTCATGTCGTTCTGACTCATAGCGCCGGGATGTCCCATATGCTGTTCACTCATTGTAAATTCCTCCTTTTAAAAAATTATTTATGTTCATTCACTAAATAGTATGTATTGTCATTCTGTAAATGTTATTTATCTTCATTTACACAATGTTAGTTATCTTCATTCACCAAATGTTGTACCAAATCATGAGCCTGACGCACACCATCCGGCATGCCCACGCCATCAAACGGCGTACCGATCATGTGAAGGCCGGGATACGCTTTAGCGGCGTAGTCCTTAAGGCGCGCTACCAAATCGCGATGACCCACTTTATACTGCGGCATGCTCTTATCGAGACGAGTCAGTTCAACCCATAATGGTTTGGCGCTAAATTTCATGATACGCTGAATTTCCTTAACAGCCAATTCTTTTAAAGCCTCACCATCGAATTGCTGCACCGTATTATCCCCCGGTTTGCCCATGAACACGCGCAATACGACTTTGTCCTGCGGTGTCGTCTGAGGCCACTTAGCGGTGATATAAGTGCAAGCCGTAAGCGGTGTATCCGTCTTACGGGTAATTACAAAACCGGTCCCATCCAGCGGCGCATCAAAAGTCGCGCGGTCAAAACCCATTACGGCGATGGCACAAGTAGATAAGTCCATATTCATTAATTCACCAAAATGAGCATCATCCGCAAACCACTTTTTGTAACTCTGCGGTGGGGTGGTAATAACTACTTCTTCGTAAGGGGTCTTCACCGTACCGCCTAAGACATAACCGTCTTTTACTTTTTCAATAGACGTTACAGGCGTACTCTTATGAAGCGTTACATTGGCCGGCATTTGCGCCACCAATTCATCAATAATCGATTCCAAACCACCGGTAAGCTGACGGAATTGACCGCTCGGTTTTACATTCGTTGCGGCTCGTTGCTTGCGCGCTGCCAACATACCTTTAACCATATTGCCATGTTTGCGCTCCAAACTGTGGAATTCCGGGAATGTCGCATCGAGGCTCAACTCATAAATATCGCCGCCGTAAATCCCCGACAACAATGGCTCGATAAGTTTATCCATCATTTCATTTCCCAAGTGATATTTGAAAAAATCGCCTATGGACACATCCCCATCCGTCGGATAAGGGCTTTTGAAAATATCCTGCATAGCGCGGATTTTACCGGACCATGACAACAAAGTAGATTTGGCAAAAGGCACAAACTCTGTAGGAATCCCTACAATGGAGCCCCCCGGTATAGGGAACATACTGCCTCTGTCATAGATGAAAGCCTGACCGGTAGCATTGGTAACCAGCGTATCGCCCAGCCCCAATTCATTGATTAAATCCGTCATAGCCTGCTTACGGGCTAAATAGGAATCAGGCCCCACTTCCACTACATAACCGTCCACACGTTTCGTTTTAATTTTACCGCCAAATCGCTGTTCTTCTTCGAACACATCAATCTGCCAGTCCGGCTTAGCTCGGCCCAAATAGTAGGCCGTCGAAAGGCCCGTCAGACCACCGCCAATCACCGCTACTCGACTCATTCTGTCACCTCATCTTCTAAAGGTAAATGTCGTACCGCCTGCGCCATGGCTTTTACAAAAAGCGCATCCGTATTCGGCATCGGTACGCGCTTGTAGGCAACCCCAAGCTCATCGCAAAGAGCTCTACAAGCAATATCATTATCATATAATATTTCCAAATGGTCACATACGAACCCGATAGGTACATACACAACCGCTTTCACATTATCTCTCGCCACGACTTTGCGAGTCACCGTTGCCACATCCGGCGTCAACCAGTCACCGCGTACACCGGCACTTTGCCAAGCCATTTCATAAGTCCTAAGACCTACGGATGCAGCAATGCGCTTAGCCGTAGCTTGAACAGCTTCCGGATAGGTGTCACCCATGTGAATTACGTGGTACGGCAAACTGTGGGCCGTAAAGATTACGCCGACCTCAGCCGGATTTGTTGTTTCCGCCGGAATGGCTGTTTCAACCGAATTCGTTATGTCCGACGAATTTGATGAATCTGTCCGACGCAATAGGCCTACGGTTTCCGCCAGCGTCGTTTCCAACGCCTGATGCCAATAGGCCAGGAACTCCGGTTCTTCATTCCAGGCCGCCACTTCCCGAATTTCCATTTGATAACGAGCCGCCCGTCGTTTGGCTCGTTCAAAATAGGAAGCCGTCGCAAAGAGTGAAAAATACGGCGCCATCACAATAGCCACCGCCTTCGTGATACCCGCTTCACCCATGGCCGTCACCGCATCTTCAATAAATGGCGGCATATGCTTATGGCCGATATATAATTCATAGCTTACATCATCGCTATGCTCGTTAAGCTGCTTAGCTAATAATTCCGCTTGCCCTTCGGTTAAAGCCCCCAGGGGCGACAAACCGCCGATGGCTTCATAGCGTTTTTTCAAAACCGCTACTTCCGCCTCCGTCGGTGCATAACCGCGGCGAATGCTTGTATAATAAGGCATCAAATCGGCTTCAGCGGTTGGTGTGCCGTAATCCATCACCAATAACCCGATTCGCTCTTTCATTCCGTCCCTCATCGCGCCGTCACTTCATGCACATAGGACACGATGCGCTTCAATACATCCGGATTAGCTTCCGGCACAACCCCATGGCCCAGGTTAAAAATATGACGACCATGTTCCTTACCTTCCGCCAAGATGCGATCGATTTCGCCCTGAATCACCGGCCAATCCGCAAATAAATAGGCCGGATCCAAATTGCCCTGCACCGCCTGCGTAATCCCCATAGCTTTCGCATCGGCAATCGGCGAACGCCAATCAAGGCCGATTACATCAACCGGCAATTGGCGCCACAGCGGCAATAAGTGATACGTCCCTACGCCGAACATGGTGATTGGCGTAGTCGGGAACTTAGTCTTTAAGGCCGTAATTAACTCTTTCATAAACGGATAAATGCGGGCTTCGTATTCGCGCGCACTCACGGCACCTACCCAAGAATCAAAAATCTGGATGGCGGCGGCACCTGCTTCGATTTGCGCACCTAAATAGACAATGCTCATGGCTGTCAATTTTTCCATCAACGCATCCCACAAATCAGGACGCGTCACGAGCATTTGCCGCGTTTTCTGATACGTCTTCGAAGGGCCCCCTTCCAGCATGTAACTGGCTAAAGTAAACGGGGCCCCGCCAAAACCGATGAGCGGCACCTTAAGTTGCTCTTTCGTCAGAATACGAATTGTTTCCAACACATGAGGCAAGGACTCCGCCATATCGAGAGCGCCGATAGCGGCAATATCTTCCGCCGTGCGAATCGGATTGCCGATAACCGGACCAATGCCGGACTTGAGCTCTACCTCCACCCCGATAGGCACCAAAGGAGTCATAATATCTTTATACAAGATAGCAGCATCTACATTATATTCTTCAACGGGCAAGCGCGTAATATAAGCGCAAAGCTCCGGTTGTTGTGTTATTTCGAACAAGGAATATTTCTCCTTAATACGGCGATATTCGGCTTGGCTGCGGCCTGCTTGCCGCATAAACCATACGGGGCAATGAGACGTTTCTTCCCCGCGTATCATTTGTAAGTATGTCGAATTCATAAGGTATCTTCTTTCCTTTGTTATACGCAATTTTATCGTTTGGTAAAGGCACTATCTACACTGTAGCGGCCCGGACCTGCGATAAAGAGCATAATGGCGCCGAACATCATCTGTGAAGGATAATCCCATCTAAAAAATCCGGCGTCCCATGCGGCTGCAGTCGCAATGAATAAAGTGAATGCAATCAATAGCGCGCCGAGACGTGTCAAAAAGCCCAAAATAAGAAGAAATCCGCCTAAAAGTTCTGCCCCGGCCGCGGCCATACCGAGCAACAAAAAACCGTCCGGTACACCGAATTGAGCCGTCGTATGACCGATGGCATATAAATTTTGCTCACCACCGGCAAATTTGAAATATCCGTGAGCCATCATGGATAAACCGAATACGATGCGATAAAACAACAATCCGAAATCATGATAGCGAAATAAATTATGAAATAGCATATTCATTCTGCTTCGTTATTCTCCTTATTTGCTGACTTTATTTGATTACTTTGGCGTAGCCGTTAACAATCGGCCACAAGGTATCATCATCGGCACTGTTAAGAGCGATGACGCGAACACTCGGTCCGAAATATAAATTATCGTACAAAACTACATGAAGGGTTTCACCGTAAATTACAGTGCTTACCATATTGTCAAAACGCAAAGTACCGGTATAGGTACCGTTTTTCTGCAAAGTTAACGGTTCGATGACACGATACTGTTGGAATACATTTTGGCCGCCTTCATTGATTAATTCGGCCAATTCCGGCAATACGGAATCTTCTTGTTTGTCTTTATTTTTCGTACTGAAAGAAAAGACCGGCATTTCACTTTCAATGCCCAAAGTACGAAGGCCCTGTTCACCAAGACGAATATCCGCTACGATGCCGTAGCTGAACACATTGTCTTTTTTATAACGCAATTGGTACACATCGGCACTCAATACGCCGCGATTCAACAAGTACTGCTGAATATCCTCACTGTTCGTAAATAAAGCTTTTTCCGAACCGGCCGACAAGGTAACATTCGTCGGTGCCTTAATATCTTTAATAGCTGTAGTGGCCGGTGTGGCCGCCTGCACAGCACTCCCCACACTAAAGGTAAGCGCCAACACAGCCGCTGCACACCAAGTAGTTAGTTTCATGCACAACTCCTTTTTGCTGACTGACTATTCTGACTCTTCTGCTTAACTGCTAACAGTCCGGCAACAAGGCCGGACCGACTAGCATATTACTGTAAATTAATCTCAATAACTACCGGCTAACGATGAGCTTACTCCTGCTAACGGTTAGCTTATTCCTGCTAACAGTTAACTTATTCCGGCTAACATTAACCTTTTTTCTGTGCTTTCGCCCAGCTGTCACGCAGGCCCACAATACGGTTCATCACGATATGTTCAGGGGTGCTGTCCAAATCGGTTACGAAATACCCCTGACGCAAGAACTGGAAGTGGTCGCCCGGTTTCGTCGTTTTGAAAGCCGGTTCCCCTTTACCCTGCATTACTACCAAGGAATTTGGATTAAGCTGTTCTAAGAAATCTTTGCTTTCCCATTCTTCTTCAGGTTTTAAGAGATAATCGTACAAGCGAATTTCCATGTCCACCGCCGTGGAGGCTTCCACCCAGTGCAAGGTGCCTTTTACTTTACGCTGGCAACCGCTGCCGCTGCGGCTTTCCGGATCATAGGTACAATGAATTTCTTTAATAGAGCCGTCTTCGTTTTTAATGACTTCATCGCACATAACGATGTAAGCACCTTTGAGACGAACTTCTTTGCCCGGGGTCATGCGGAAGAATTTTTTCACCGGAACTTCCATGAAATCGTCCTGTTCAATGTAGATTTCACGACCGAACGGAACTTCACGAGTACCCATAGCTTCATTTTCCGGATTGTTTTCAATGGTCATCATTTCCGTCTGACCTTCCGGATAGTTAGTAATAACCACTTTTACCGGGTTAATAACCGCCATCTGACGCGGTGCTTTCATCTTCAAATCTTCACGAATACAGAATTCGAGAAGCGCAATATCTACCACACTATCCGCTTTAGCTACACCGATGCGCTGACAGAAATCGCGAATCGAAGCCGGTGTATAACCGCGACGACGCAAACCGGAAATGGTAGGCATACGCGGATCGTCCCAGCCGCTTACGAGATTCTTTTCAACAAGCTGACGCAATTTACGTTTACTCATGACCATGTTGGTAACATTTAAGCGAGCAAATTCAATCTGCTGAGGTTTTTCCGTATCCGGCCAATCTTCAAGAACCCAATTGTAAAGCGGACGATGCACTTCAAATTCCAAAGTACATACGGAATGGGTGATACGTTCAATCGCATCTTCTACAGGGTGAGCAAAGTCATACATCGGATAAATGCACCATTTGTCGCCCGTGCGATGATGTTCCGCATGCATAATACGATACAATACTGGGTCACGCATTACGATGTTTGGCGAAGCCATATCAATTTTGGCACGAAGCACTTTTTCACCGTCTTTATACTTGCCTTCCTTCATTTCTTCAAAAAGACGCAAGTTTTCTTCTACCGGACGGTCACGATATGGGCTGTTGGTGCCCGGCGTACCGAAATCGCCGCGAGTTTCTTTAATCTGTTCCGGCGTCTGATCATCCACATAGGCTTTGCCTTTTTTAATCAATTCTTTCGCATATTCATACATGGTGTCAAAGTAGTCGGACGCAAAATATTCGCGGTCGTCCCAATCAAAACCGAGCCATTTTACATCGGCTTCAATGGATTTCACATATTCCACTTCTTCTTTGGACGGATTGGTGTCGTCAAAACGAAGGTTCGTAAGACCGTTATAGTCATTGCCCAAGCCGAAGTTTAAGCAAATCGACTTAGCATGGCCGATGTGAAGATAGCCATTCGGTTCCGGTGGGAAACGAGTATGCACACGTTTGCCGTACTTACCGGATTCGTTATCTTTATTTATAATCGCCTCTATAAAATTAACTGTTTCATTATTTGGAGTTTCCAACAACAATCATCCTCTCTGCGACTTAATGTCCGTTTATTTACATCTCTTTATTTTATCATAAATAGAGACTTATTGATAGCTAAAGTCCGACCGCAACGGACTTCGTATCGAAGTGGCCAAACAATAGTATCGAAGCGGTCAAACACTAATTACCCCTTATAGTTTACTTCCTTATTTACGCATGTTTTAAGCGGTTTTCCCTGCAAGCCCAGAATAATGTTATCGGCCGTAAGCATAGCCATGTCACGACGGGTACGGTCTGTGAAGGAGCCAATGTGCGGTACCACCAGCACTTTACCGGTCTGCAAAAGCGGATGATCAGCCGGTAACGGTTCCGGATCCGTTACATCCAAAGCGGCATAGTCGATTTCCCCTTCATTAAGAGCCCACACGAGCGCATCGGTGTCCACGATTTTACCGCGGCCCACATTGACAAACAGCGCATCATTTTTCATCTTTTTGAACGCCTCTTTGTCAAACATGTGATACGTTTCCGGCGTTAACGGAGCCATAACGAGGACCACATCGCTTTCGGCCAAGAGTGTATCGCGATCACGGTATTCAACCATGTATAAATGCTCATCCGCACGTTTATGACGATTGTTGTAAATAACGGTCATACCGAACGCCCGGGCACGGCGCGAAATGGAAATCCCGATGGCGCCAAGTCCGATAATCCCCAAAGTCGAACGACTTAAATCTTTACCTTTAATATTGGACGGACGTTGTGCCCACATACCGCTTTTGACAAAATCCGCATTTTCCACAATGCGACGGCTCGCCGCTGCCACAAGCGTAAAGGCCAATTCGGCTACCGATTCGGTCAAAACGTCAGGTGTATTGCCGTAAGGAATCTGACGGGCCGTCAAATCATCCACCGTCACATTATCGTAGCCCACCGAAGCTTGCGCGATAACTTTTAAATTCGGTGCATCGGCGATTAAATCGGCATCTACTTTGACAGTATTAATACTCCAGAGAGCATCGGCCTCCTTGAGCCATTCTTTCAAAGTTTCACGGGGCATTGGCGTCTTTTCCGTCCATTGCTTAATCGTCACATGTTCACCTAAATAGGCAAGCGCATCTTTACGAACCAAACCTGGTACAACTACAACTGGTTTACTCATTTGTGTCAACCTCCCGGACATATATAAAATCATTTGTATGTAAAAAATCTAAAACTTCGAAGAGTTATAAAAACTCTAAAAGCTGTTGCAACATATCTGAAAAAAACAGCCGAATTGTCAATCAAGTAAATTGATATCATCTCTCTCTTATTATATACAATTTGAGGCCATAGATAAAACAAAATCATAGATATTTTTAAATAAATAAATCTTTTGGTACTTTAGAATATTTTAATTGCTTTTTCATGGTAAAAAAATATCTCCTTTGTGCTCATGTTTTTCAGGAATATTACAACTATTTACTTTATCTATTCATCAATCTATGTTATAGTTAACTTATCGATAAATACAAACAATTAATCATTCTCCCAAGCTCGTCAATTACGTATTGTGAATTTATTTGAAAAGAGGAACTTCCTATGGCATATATCGACGCATTAACTGAACAAGAAGTTACACTACGTGATTTTAAATCTGTATTAAATCGACTCATGACCAATTACAATCCAAAGAAACCGGTTACGATTACCATCGAAGAAGACGGTGAATCACGTACATTTTCATTAGTACCGAAACGTACGCGCCGGCGCTCAAACGGTGAGGCATTTGCCATTAAGGAAATCCCGTTTGAAACGTTGGAAGAACCAAAAGAACCGGGTACTTACATGGCCATTGATACGTTGAAAACACACCGATTCCGTTTGTATACGGCTTGTATGTAGATTTTGACGGCATTCGGGATTTACGCTTTTTTAACGACCGTGCCAGTTGTCAAAAATGGCTTAACAAGAAGATCAAATTACTTGAAAAATAGGCGATGTATATAAAACTGTTTGATAAATATTCTAATGGATTCACCCGGCTTGAAATCCATTAAATTAGTTTTAAGCACATCGTATTTATTTAATATAAGCTCTTTTATATCGAAAAAAATATATTTATAATATTTACATGATTGTATAAAAACCGGCTTAGGTCGGTCATGAATCAGCATTACACTTGGGAGGACTTATGAAAATCGCAACCTTTACAACGCCATCCGGCTTCCGCCAATGGGGCGTTATCGACGACGAATCACAAACTATTCTCGGCAGTGCCGATTTGGAAGAAGCATACTTCTCCTTCCTACCGGAAACGATTGAAGAGCTCATCAGCTTAGGTGACGAAGGCGTGTTATTATTAGCTACAGCTTTGGAAAAACACAATGAATCACCTGTAGCCGTGCCTTACAATCTCAGCGATGTAACCATCGATACACCGTTCAGCCCACATCGCAACATTATCTGCGTGGGCAAAAACTACCGCGAACACATCGTTGAATTCGACAAAACGGCCGACGAACCGGAGTTCCCTATTTTCTTCAGTAAATTACCGACAGCCGTAACCGGCCCTAACCGCGTAATTCCGTTGCATCCGAATGCAACTTCACAAGTGGATTACGAAGGCGAACTGGCCATCATCATCGGCAAACGAGCCAGCAACATTCCGGAAGATGAAGTATATGATCACATCTTCGGTTACACCATTGTAAACGATGTAACGGCACGCGATTTACAGCGTCGTCACAATCAGTGGTTCTTAGGTAAAAGCCTGGACGGCTTCTGCCCAATGGGCCCTGCCATTTTAATCGGCAACAAACAACCGCGCGACTTTGAAATTCGCACCTATGTTAACGACGAACTTCGCCAATCGGGCTCCACAGAAGATTTAATCTTTTCCATCCCGACCTTGGTTAGCACCTTAAGCCGCGGCATCACCTTGGAACCGGGCGACATCATCGCCACCGGTACGCCATCGGGTGTAGGCGTCGGTTTCGAACCACCTCGCTTCTTGCAGGAAGACGATCTCGTATCCATCACCGTACCGGGCATCGGTACCTTATCTAACACCGTAAAACGATCCGCACCGATTACGGAAATCGAAGATTACGAAGATTTCTAAGACAAGAACTAAACAAAAGGGCTGCAACGAAATATCCCCCTAAGTCATTAACTTGACGCTTATAGCTTATTGCGTTAAGATATACATAAGACGAGCCGTCATAGTGATTAGTACCGCTAGGCTCATCTCTGGTGAAAATAGGAAATTGAGAAATAGCCTAGTCGTTACTTAACGATTAGGTCATTTTTCATGCAGAATTAAGACCACTAAGGTAGATAACTAAAAAATAAATTAAACAAGGTACTGTAACGAATTGATTTTTTATTCAATTCGTTACAGTACCTTTTCTTTATCCATTATAGTTTTTATCAAATCACATATATCATCAAATATTATATGCTGTGCATAGCTATACTCATATTGATATATCTCCCAACGTTTTTGCATTTCTTTACTATGTTTAACAGAATCCAAAATGTTAGGATAATCAGAAAAAATAAACACCGAATTTCTTCTCGTTGCCGTTTTATGTATTGCCTCAAATAATACTGAAAAATCAATCCGTTCCTCAAAGAGTTTTAAAAGTAAAAAGACATCGTAATAATCTCTCGGTCTTGTGCTCTGATCACCTCTGGATAATATGGTTTCAATTTTTTCTGCCAATACAGTAACAAAGCTATACGCCAAAATTGAGATACTTCTATTCTCAAATAATAATGGATATGAGTATTTAATCTCCTTCGGGCTGATACTATCACCGGTTGTAATATCTATTTTTAAATCTACAGCTAATTTCGAATTAGCATATTCTCCTTTTAAGGCTGCTCTATAACCAGCATAATCATCCGTTTCCCGTATTTCCTTAATTGAACTCAACACAAATGCAACTTCATCATTAAGCTGTATATCAATTATCTCTGATATCATAGATTCTATACTTTTTTGAGTAACTGGATATCCTTTAATTGTTGCATCCATATCCATTGTTGATCGTGCTGATAAACCGGCAATAGAAGCAATCAAAAATCCGCCCTTAAGAATAAACTTATCTTTATAAGATGATAAAGACATTCGTTCTAAAAATCGTTCTAACATAAAGTTTTGTAAAATAGATTGAGCTGTTATCTGTTTTTCCTTCGCAACTTTTTTGATTAATGCTTTAAATTTCATAACATTACTCATTGCAATACCTCTAAATAAGGTCTAATTCTCTTATCCACTTTTAGTATTTTGGCATAAAATGACAATAAGGGAATATTTTTAGACTTACTACTCATATATTGTTTGAAGGCATCTGTTATCACTTGAATTTCAACTCTATTAGTGACTTTCACAATATCACAAAGTGTTCTCTCAATATTATACGCTCTGACCAAATTACCTGATGGACTAGTCACCTCTTCAACACCTAACTCAAATACATCTTTCTTTACTTTATTGCATCTAAACCCACTTCTAATGGGGGCCGATGTATTATAACCTTCAGGAAATGTAAACTGTAATTGCATTGGTGTTCTATCTGTAAAACCATGTAAATACAAAGCTGTCCCTAATGAAAAAATTCCTCTTTTATAGCTAACTTGTGCGTTTAAAAACTCATCTTCCCATGCTTCCGGCAACGTATATACACCACGAGATACTTTCTCTAATTTATTATCCTTAACAAGTTGCGATAAATAATTTCTCGATAAATTGGCTTCTGAAACCATAGAGGAAGTAACAATACCATTATTTTCATAGGCCATTTTTATTACAGCACTTTTACTCATATAGCTCCCCCCTTAAAACAAAATAACTTTCTTGCTCTAATTATATAAATTTAGAGCAAGAAAGTCAAACCATGCCCGTATTTAATTTTAAATAAAGCCATCTTAACCGAGTTCTTTCGCCATCGCATCAATACGTCCTAATAAAGTCTGAATCAACCCGGGCACTTTTCGCTCGAGCACTGCCACCACTTCCCTACTCGTATCAACCGCCTCAAAGCGTGCCATCACTTCAATTAATCTTTTTTCAAAAATATCCGGCACTGCCGCTTTCAATGCAGCATAATCGATATCATGAACCCCTGTTACATAAGTAAGTTCACGGTCATGAGTACCGTTTTCAGCAAACGCTTTAGACAAATTATATGGTGCCGGCTGTGCTTCATAATCACCACTAAAAGAGTTATATGCAAAGGTTCGGCCATTATCAAAAATAGGCGCCAGACCTATAAACTCAAGTGTCTCACTGTTCCGTAAGATACCGAAATTCCCCCAATGACGATCATCGTTCATTGTCAGATAATCAATAATAATCATTTCTTCCAGCTGCTTACGAATTTCATCCGTTACGGCACAACCATTTTGTCGTAGAAATTCCAAATAATTATCTAACCCGTTTAAATGATTGGTTCTGGATTTTTCCAATTGCCAAGCCGGTATAAACTCGATGGACGCCGTCGTGAACGCATCACAAGCGGATACGACCGAGCCACCGAATGTTCCCAAACGATACAACACATGGTTAAAACCCAGTACATCCAATAAAACGGAAACCACCGCTTCATTAAAAGGCTCCTGCATAAACGGCTGATTACCTGTTTTATATAGAACCGGCGATTCATCTGTATGCAACCACATCTGCGGTAAAGTACCGTTATTCGAAGTATTCGGCGTATGACTATGAAACGAAATCAGCGTTCTATCGCCAATCTGTTTTTTCAACGTCGTCAAAGATGAGATAAATATCGAATCATCTTCAAATGAATTATCATAGAAGTTTACATCAGCCCAAGTTACTTTACTGTCGGCCGGTTTAATCCAATAATGATCGGACACGCTAAGCATATAGGAGCGCAAGGATAGTTCCAGCGAGGAATCACTGTCAAAGTAATCCTTAATGGCACTGATATTGGGCCGTTCTTTAGGAATAACTCGATGATCCAAAAATTTATTCAAATTATATTCGTAGCCACGGAAGTTATCAATCATATATGGTGGCAAATGAGCAATACTTAACACTTCATTAACCTGTGCCCAAAGCATCATATTATCAAAAGAAAATAAAATACAGGGCACATCCTTATGCATTAATAAACATGTGCTATCCATAAATTTATTATGCTTCATGATGTGCCCCTTTCGTGCAAGTTTTATTCAATTCAAACGAAGCCTAAAATATCTAATAAGAGCATTCGTGTAACGACAAACTTAACCCACCAAAAATTTTATTTCCCTTCCAATTCAGCTTCCCATTCGGTATGGAAAATACCGTCTTGGTCAACACGTTCATACGTATGTGCACCGAAGAAGTCGCGCTGCGCCTGAATCATGTTAGCGGACAAATTGGCACGACGATAGCTGTCGTAGTAATCAAGGGATGCGGAGAACGCCGGAGTCGGAATGCCGAAACGTTTGGCTTCGATAATCGCTTCACGCCATTTAGCCTGATGCTGTTCGATGGCTTCAATGAAGAACGGATCGAGAAGCAAGTTGGTAAGTTCCGGATTGCGTTCGAACGCTTTTTTAATATCTTCCAAGAATACGGCACGAATGATACAACCACCACGCCATAAGAGCGCCATATCACCAAAGTTGATATTCCAGTTGTATTCTTTGGCTGCTGCTTTAATCAACGCAAAGCCCTGTGCGTAAGAACAGATTTTGGATGCATACAATGCGGAATGAATAGCATCAATAAAGGCTTTTTTGTCGCCTTTGTATTCCCCTTCAGGACCTTTGAGCATCTTAGCCGCTTCCACGCGTTCCGTTTTGTAAGCCGACATGCCGCGCGCAAATACAGCTTCCGCGATAGTCGGAATTGGTACTCCTAAATCAAGGGCTTCCTGGCTCGTCCATTTACCGGTACCCTTTTGGCCCGCTTTGTCGAGGATTTTTTCCAATAAAGGCTCGCCCGTTTCTTTGTCACGTACGCGCAAGATTTTAGACGTGATTTCGATTAAATAAGAATCGAGTACGCCTTTATTCCATTCGGTGAACACTTCGGCCATTTCTTCGGCACTCATGTGGAGCAACTCTTTCATCATGAAATACGCTTCGGAGATGAGCTGCATATCGCCGTATTCGATACCGTTGTGCACCATTTTTACATAGTGACCGGCACCGTCATCACCAACATAGCTGCAGCAAGGACCGTCAGCCACCTGAGCGGCGATGGACGTGAAAATTTTTTCCACTTCTTTATAGGACGTTTCGTTACCGCCCGGCATGAGGCTTGGACCGTTAAGAGCCCCTTCTTCCCCGCCGGATACGCCAACGCCTAATAAGCGGAAGCCTTTAGCTTCGAGTTCCTGGCTGCGGCGACGCGTATCTTTGAAATACGAGTTACCGCCATCGATTAAGATGTCGCCTTTATCCAAATATGGCAAGAACGCTTCAATCATGTCATCTACCGGTTGGCCAGCTTTTACGAGGAACATGATTTTGCGAGGTTTAGCGAGCATGTTAACGAGTTCTTCAGGGCTGTGAGCGCCGCCGATGTTGCCTTCGTGACCGAATTTTTGCAAAAACTCATCCGTTTTCTGCGGCGTACGGTTATAAACAGCAATGCTAAAACCTTTGTGTGCCACATTACGCGCTAAGTTTTGACCCATAACGGCCAAACCGACTAAACCGAATTCATATGTCTTATTTTCCATATTTCGTCTCCTCTGCCACAGCCAGCCAGGCGTCCTGTTGTTGCGCCAGCTGCTGTGCTTTTTTTATAACTCTTACAAACGCAGGGGGAATATCCTCCCGCTCTTTTATATTATACGCAATACACTTGCCGATAGTAATTCCTTTTTGAAAAAACAGCCAACTGAAGTAATACACTTCCAATAGGTGTTCTTCCCGATTCGGAATCGAATTTAATTTGCGTTCGTGAAACGCCCGGTTCACCAGACCTTGAGCTGACTCATTTTGCGACTTGGCGTACTTAATCAGCTTATCCACCCCTTGGGTGATGGCTTTTTTGGACACCAGCTGTGAACCGCCTTCAAGACTGACTACCATGCGCACAATATTATCCAAAACGGACCGTTGGCGCCGGCGAATCAAGTGACTGACCAAATCATATTCATAGCAAATTGTATCCGTGAAATATACTTGCTTTTTACCCGCCCGTACGTCGGTACGCACATCCCTATCATATAGGGCAATGACGGGAATGTCAAAACGATTAAATAATTCAGCCAATCGGCTGATAGACCCTTGGCCGCGGGCATTGATAAGCCCGATGCCGTAAAAGTCGAGCGGAATACCGAGCGTTTTGGCAAACTGCCGAAAACTACTGTACTCTGTTTCGCCCTCTACTATCATAACACAACGTGTATAGAGGGCCTCTTTGACCGCTGAAAAATAAGCAATCAAATGTTCTTCCGCCTCCGACGACACTTCAAAGGTCACCCCGCAGGCAATCTTCAACGACCCCGACGGCTGGCGATAAAAGCGAATAATCTGCCGATAATCATCGGACAAAACTTCCGCCGAATGGGTAACGATAAAGACCTGGCCTAAAATACCGTCAATGCCGAACACATCTTTTAAGATGCGCAAAAATCCGATATTCTCATTGGCCATCATTTCTTTAAAATAATCTACCATGGCCCGCTGCATGAGCGGGTTCAAATGGGTTTCTACTTCATCGAGGCTGATAGCCAGCGGTAAATACCGTTTTCCCTTCATCACGACAATACGCGACTCGAGGCGATTTTGTTTTTTCAAACGAAAAATCTTCTGCACCAAGCGAAATACCACCATGGCCACGAGGCGTAGCGCATCAGGCGTATAAAAGCCGGCATAACGCTCGCTCTTATCAATTTTCGTATGCGTCATGGATCCTCGTTCCATAAGCGGCCATTGCGTCAACTGAGCCAATACAATAATCATGTAAATCGGCAAATGAGGCATGACCATTTGAAACTGCCGAATGCGCAGCGCAATGAGCGACATAGACTTCGTGACGGGCGAATCTTTTTTACAAATCGCCACATCGAGGGCCTCGCCCAACAAATCGCGGAGCTCTTCGTAAAAGGACTCCTCCTTCGTGTCGAAAGAATAAATGCCAATATCCTTCAAGGCAAAATAGGCCATGTAAGTGAGCGTTTTAAGCGGTACCGACCGCCGTGCCGTCGTAGTCAACACCTCATAAAGACGCGGCTTCGTCGCTACATTCACCTGCTCCCACTCGAGCAGAATACGACCGTTTTTAACCGCCTTAATCAATAAGGGAGGCAACTCTTCGTGCGGCGTCACCACGATTTCAAGGCGAACCTTGACGGGTTTTACGATATCAAAAAAATCCCCTTCCACCAGCCTTCTGCCGGATGTCATGATCTGAATCAAGGCCAACAAATTAGACTTCCCAATCGAGTTTTCACCAATCAGATAATTACAATGCTCGTGAAAACTCAACTTCGTTTGATTCAAGTTACGAAAATTCTCAATTTCCAAAGTTGCTAAGTACATATCGGCACCTACCTTTGTTAGGGCTTATACTTTGACGTGTTGCTCTTTTAAACGAGCAATCATAACCGATGCGACAAACATCATAATACCGGCCAAGACCGTCAGCCACGATAAGGTTTCGTCAAAAATCACAAAGCCCCACATGGCGTTGAAGAATACGCCGATATATTGTAAAAATTGTGCCACAACTGCATTGGTGGCCACAAATGCACCGGTCAGGAAGAATTGGGCAAATACGGAAATCCCGCCGATAATCCCAAGGATTACCCATTGCCGCAAATCAGGCCATACAAAATCAGGTCCCATCAAGATACCACCGACAATCATGGTGGTCACTAAGAAATAAAACATAATCTCATAATTACTGTGATGTCCCACTTGGCTGAGCTTGCGAATCGTAGTGTAGGCAGCGGCCGCAAAGGCAGCACCGGCGATGGCGTAGAGCGAATACCAATGGAACTCACTAAACGACCAAGGCTTAATCATAAGGCAAACAGCCGCCAAAATCAAAAGAAGCCATTTACCGGCCCCTTTCGGAACTGACTCTTTCAAATAGAGTGTGCTAAAAATAAACACGAAAATGCCGGACAACTGAAATAAAATCGCCGCGTCGGCCAACTTCATGTACGCCAAAGCAATAAAGTTACACAAGTTGCCTAAACCGCCGAAAATCCCGCGAACCGTAAGCATCCCGCGATTTTCCGTGGAAAAGGCAATGCCCTTGACCCGCATATAGATAAGGACTGCCACCGTGCCGATGAGGCCGCGGAAAAAGGTAATCTCCGCCGCCGGCATGGCTTGCCCCAGCATTTTTACAAATAAATTCATGATACTAAACGCCAAAGCGGATGCAATGGCATAGAAAAAAGCTTGTCTCACGTTGTCACTACTTTCTTAATGTATTACTACTATTTTGATTGCTATATAGTATCAACCAACAACTTATATCGTTAATAAGTAGGATGCGTCTGACTCAATATAGCTTATTTTTTAAAAGTATCGACAAAAGCAAGTATTTCTTTCCCCATTGATTCTTTATCAATGACTTTGGTAAAACGCAATTCCTTCGCCTGCAAAGCAGCCAGTTGTTTCGGGAACGCCACGCCCGTCACCGCACTGATGTGCTCAAGGCTTTCATATGGCGTATCGCCGGTCTGAATTTCCAAGGCTTCGCAAATCGGATTCGGGAACTTGAACGGATGGGCCGTCGCCGCAATCACCGTATGACGGCCACCATCTTCCGGATGCGCCTGCAATTCCTTCATGTAGGCCCCCATGGCCACCGCCGTGTGCGGATCCAACAAATAACCGTAGGAGTTATAAACCTGCGCAATGACAGCTTTCGTTTCTTCGTCGGAAACAAATTGACCGCTGAAATCCTTCTGAATGCGCTGTAACTCTTCGGCCGTTACCGACAAGGAACCGTTTTGTTTTAAATCCTTCATGCGGCTGTTGGTGGCTTCGTAATCCTCGCCGCTCACATAATATAAGAAGCGTTCAAAGTTGGAACTTTCCAAAATATCCATGGACGGTGAAATGGTCGTGTAGAATTCACGCTTCATATCATAGGTGCCCGTTTTGAAAAAGTCCGTCAACACATTATTACGATTGGAAGCACAAATCAACTTACCGATTGGCACACCCATCTTTTTCGCATAATAAGCGGCCAAAATATTGCCGAAGTTGCCGGTAGGGACCACCACATTAAACACTTCATCGCGATGAATAGCACCCTGGTTTACAAGTTCTGCATAGGCTGCCACATAGTAAACCACCTGCGGTGCCAAACGACCGACATTAATGGAGTTGGCACTGGAGAAACGAACTCCCTTAGCCGCCACTTTTTCAGCCATCGATTCGTCCACAAAGAGGCGTTTTAAAAATTGCTGCGCATCGTCAAAGTTACCGCGAATAGCCGTTACATTAACATTATCGCCCTCTTGTTTCTGCATCTGTTCTTGCTGCATCGGACTCACGCCATCGGTCGGATAAAAAACCTGAATGTGAGTGCCCGGCACATCTTTAAAACCTTCCAGCGCCGCTTTACCGGTGTCACCGGAAGTGGCCGTCAAAATAAGCACCTCATCCGTTTCTTTTTCCGCTTCTTTGGCGGCTACCAACAAATACGGGAACAAGGACAATGCCATATCCTTAAACGCCTGCGTACGTCCGTGGAACAATTCGAGCACCGATAAACGTTCCAAAATAGAATGCAACGGTGCAATTTCAGGCGTACTGAAATTTGCTTTGCTGTAAGCCGACGCAATCATGGAACGTAATTCCGCTTCATCAAAAGTTGTGAAAAGATTTTTTAATACGGTATACGCAATGTCCTCGTAGGATTTCTCCGCCACCATGTCATAAGTCAGACAGCGTTCCGGAAATAAGGCCGGCACATATAGACCCCCGTCACTTGCCAAGCCATGAAGCAATGCATACGTTTCACTTACCGTTTCTTCACTTCGTGTACTTCGATACTTCATCTCTCTACCCTCATACTTCTACTAATCTAAAATAATAATAGAAAATTTCTCTATTACTTCTTTCAATTAATTATACCGAAAATACACATTTTTTTCTACCTACCAACAGCGACGCTTTCCCCCTTAATTACGGCACCGTTATAAGTTATTACATTATTTTTACAAAATGTTGTAAAAAATAAAAATCTCCCGGCCCCTAAAAATAAACGAATATCGGAAACTTTTAAAAGCTTATGTTTTCTTTAAATTTTACATAATTTTTAAACTTTACTGCTATAAGGGTTTACATTTCGAAACAATAAGTATATAATAGCTATGTTGTTATGGACCACTAGCTCAGCTGGCAGAGCACCTGACTCTTAATCAGGGTGTCCAGGGTTCGAACCCCTGGTGGTCCACCATTTTTATGTCCAAAATTTGATATATTGCACTTAAAATCAAATAAAGAGCGATAGTAATACTAATCCCGGTGATCCGGCTATAGTTAGTACTATCGCTCTTTTTAATTATTCAGTTGTAAGCTCTATGCAGTTATAATGCAACATTTAACCTCTACACACTATTTAGCTGCAAATGTTCTCTACTCTTATTTGTTAACCAACGAATTTACGAGCTGAGTCAACTCTTCTATACGTTGTTTCTGTTCTTCCAATTGAGCGCTTTGCGTATCCAATTTTTGATTTTGCGACTGAATCATGGACTGCTGATCGTTAACTACACTACGGAGACTATCGATTTCCTGAGCCATCGCTTGGCTAGATCCGTAGTTAGTTGTCTGACCGGCACCAACACGCCAAGTTACACCGGCGTTAACCATGTTTTCACCGCCACCAAAGGAACTGCCGAGGCTGAACATCATGTCGCTATGTGGACGATAGAACGCACCAACTGCTACTGCATTCGCACCTTTGTAGTTACCCACACCGGCTGCAAATTCCCATCTTGTCGTCGGATTGTAATCTAACGGATGTAAAGCTGCAAGAGCTGCTGCACCGGCACCGACACGGTTCACACGGTTATCCAGTTTGTTAATCTGATTACCTAAATAGTTCATATTGGAACCGATATTCGTTACCGCACTATTTAACTGACCAACATTGACCGCATCAGTTTCAGCTTCACCGGCTACTACATCATGAATCTGATTTTTACCCATGCTGATAGTATCACTAGTGAGCTTAATATCTGATTTAGCTGCATCAGTAGTCTTAATCGTTACACCATCCGTATTAACCGTAGTATTACCCGTTACAAGTTCCGTAGTCGTTACACTATCAGTACCGATAACAGTTGCTGTATCACCAGAACCTACAGTAACACGTTCTAAACCGGAAAGTTTGGATGATAATTTAACTTTAAAACCTTTAGTTCCGTCATTCACGACACCAATATTGCCCTCAGTCAGAGGTTCCATCGCTCCACCGGTGATACTTAAGGTTTCAGCATTACCGACTTCAATTTTTTCTTCGGTATCGCTGATAAACTCACGTTTAGCATTTTGAATGGCCTCAATATCGGTATTAATGTCACCGATTTGAGTTCCAATATTATTTACCGCATCACGCAATTGTCCTTCAGTTGCGGCACGGTTTTCCACGATACCGTTCGTTTCAGGCTTCCAAGTCGTATTGTCGAGACCTGTAATATAGTGACCTGTCTTATCCGGATTAATCAGATTGCCCTCTTTGTCTTTCGCCGTATCACCTTGCTTACCAATAGTGAGCTGACTACCTTGGGCACCAATTGTTACTTGCCCATTAGAGCCATTAACTACTACTTGATTATTGCCTGTACCGGCAGTAATATTCGATGTCGTACCATCAACTACTACTTGTTGCCCCGGTGCAGCTGCGTTATTCAATGTAATTTTATCATTCAAATCAATAGTATTTGTCTTAACTCCATTATCATCAGTTGTTGTGTTAATAGTAATATTTTTACCGGAAGATAATTTACTGTTGGTAGCCTCTTGAGTTAATTTAGAAGATAACTCTTTAAGCTGTGCCACGTTAACGGCATCATAATCATCAGCACCACCGGCCACATTCGTAATACGACGACGATTAGCTGCTACAGTATCATCACCGATTGTGTATTCAGCATTGCCTACGGAAACCACACCATTTTCCGCTGCAAAAGCTTCGTTTGTTAAGTAGGCTTCCGTTTTCACACTATCAGGAATATATGCTAAAGAATTTTGCCCCAAAGCGACTGAATTATTAGAGGCAACACGCGCTTTCTGACCAATAGCAATACCATTATTTACCGTGCCTGTTCCATCCAAGGTATTAGTAATTGCATAGGATCCAATAGCAATTGCATTATCGCCGTACGCACGCGCCCAGTGCCCAAGTGCCGTTGCTTCATTACCATTAGCATACGCCTGTTTGCCTAATGCCGTTGCATAGTTACCTTTACCAATAGCCATTATGCCGACTGCCAAGCTATTCGTATCATGTGCTTCAGCTCCGGCACCTAAAGCAGTCGTCTGATAGCCAAATGCTTTAGCCGAGTTGCCAAGAGCAATTGAGTTCATTTGTTCTTTGCCTGCTTCAACCACAGTGTCATCATCTACAACTGATGTACTATTACCCGGCACACCTTGCACTGGGTCAGTAGAACGTATAGGACCCACATAAGCACTTACACCAATTGCTAAACCATTATTAGCACTACGTTCAGTAAGGGCTCCATAACCTAAAGCCATACTTTGATTGCCGTTAGCTTTTGTTTGAAGACCAATAGCTACCGTATTTAATTCATTTGCCTGCGTTTCACGCCCAATCGCTATCGAGTCATTTCTCGTTACTTTAGCCGAATAGCCGATTGCGACGGACTGATTAGCAGCCGCAGTAGCACCATACCCCATTGCTACTGCAACTGTGCCTGAAGCGTTGCTCCCAGCCCCTGCAGCAATACTCCAGCTGCCTGACGCACTCGATCCATTACCAATAGCTGTATCAGCTGACTTAGTAGCTTTAGCATTTACACCGGCAGCCAAAGCACCTGCCCCTGTAGCACCATCATTACCTCTATTTCCCGCATCAGTAGAATTTACCGAAAAATATCTTGTTTTATTAGTATCTAGTGCACTAGTTGATGCTAAACCACTTACTTTATAAGTCGTTCCATCATTACGAGTAAAGGTAATCGTATCGCCACTCAATGTAGCACTATCAGTTATTGTATCTTTTGCATTAACTTTGTACTGAGTATAACCCGCACTCGTATCTTTATCTATGCTGCTGATATTAGTGCCTGCAAGCACTTCAACTTTGGCAGCTTTAAGTTGGGCTATATTAACTGCGTCAGTATCAATTGTCCCGGCTGCCACATTAGTAATCTGACGGGTAAGACCTTCTTCACCATTACCAAGCGAGAGTGACCCCATGCCGGCCATCCACGGTGCAACCATCAATCGATACTTCATACCGGCATCCTTAGCCGCCTGTGCATTTTCCGGAGTTGGGTTCTGATAATATACAGCAGCCGCCGCATTCCATGCGTCTAACGCAGTCTGCATTTCAGGTGTAAAGTTAAAATTAGTTTCTGTAAGAGGATCATAACTAAGAATATTCTCTCTACGATCAGCAACAGAATAACTTCCCAAAGCAATGCCATTAGGAACTGTATTTCTCGTTTCTCGTCCAATACTTACACCGTTATCGGCCATCTCTGTTGCCGATGCCAAGTACCCAATTGCAATACTATCTATATTAGCAGCCTCAGTAAATCCACCAATTGCAATGCTCTGATAGTGCTTCGCCTTAGCTCCTCCACCTATGGCAATAGACTCTACACCGGTAGCACCATCATTATCTTTATTGCTTTCTGTTGAAGAATTTACAGAAAAATAAGAAATTTTATTAGCATCAACCTTACTATCTATCGCCTTCAACTGCGCTATGTTAACAGCATCCGTATCTTCGGTACCGGCTGCCACATTTGTAATTTGACGAGTTTCCTTACCTTTTATACCAACACTGACCGCACCACGATTACTGTTCCAAATAACAGAACCTGCGTTATCCGTCTGGAATTTAGTCAATTCATCACCGGTTAAGCCTGGTACATAGCCAAATAATTCACCGGCACCACGATCAGTTTTAGCATACGCACCTAGAGCAACAGCTGTATCTTTACTTGCATTGGCATAACTACCTAGACTCAGCGCATCTTCAGCAGACGCAATCGTACCTTCTTCAGCATTGCCTTTTGAGGTGCTTACAGACTGGTTAGCAATGTAGATGCCTTTACCATTTTCAGTTGTACCACCAATACGAACACTGTTGAGGTCTTGCAAGTCTTTGGCTAATCTTACTTTTAAGCCACTGTCGCTTGCTACAACACCGATATTATCTTCCGTTGTAAGTTGATCTGCCTTAGTGATGCCACCGGTAATTGACAAGGTTTCATTAAGCTTCTTAGCAATGGTTACATTTTCTGTGTCACCTGTGAAATTTAAACCATCATCCATGGTTGCAATTTCATGATCTGTACCGTCTTCATCTTTGTAAACAATACGTGTGATTCCATCTGTACCATCAAGTCCATTTTTCCCGTCTTTAACGGTAATATTGGCACTTGTGTTCTTTCCATCAGCACCATCTTTACCAGGTTCACCAATAATAGTAATACTACCGGCTTCGCCGTTTTTACCATCTGCACCAGGCTTAGTACCAGCTACTAGGTCTTTACTCATCTTCAAGTCGTAAACCTTCTGGCCGTCAACATCTTGCACAGCCATAGTAAGGTTGCTAGATCCGATGTACTCACCTAAAGCACCATTTGCACCTGCAGTCGGAGCATCGCCATTGAGGGTAACTTCAGTATGTTTTGCACCTTTAATAGCACTATTCAACTGACTTACGTTGACAGCATCTGTATCATCTGTACCCGCTACTACATTAGTAATCTTCTTGCTACCTGCATCAATGCCTGTTGTAGTAACAGATGGACCATTAGTGATTATCAAGCCTGTTGTACCAAGAGTTACCGCATTACCAACTTTAACACTATTTAAGCCTGTAAGGTCTTTAGCCAACTGTACTTTCAGTGCATTATCGCCGTCTTTTACAACGCCTATATTGTTATCAGTCAATAAGCTGTTGCCATCGGCATCAGTTGCTGTTGCACCACCGGTAATATTCAAGGTCTGACCATTGCCACGAGCAATAGTAGCTGTGGTATCATCACCTGTGAAGTTCAAAGTTGTCTTACCGGCATCTTCAGCAGCTTCAGCCACTTGTTTTAACTGTGCCACGTTAACGGCATCAGTATCAGCAGTACCAGCTGCCACATCAGTAATTTGACGGGTGATTCCTTTAGAAACATCGCCCACCGATACCGATCCGGCTGTGGACTGCCATGTATACAAAGCTTTACCTGCTTCAGCCAATGCACTTTGTTTGCTGTCCAAATCTGCCTGAGCTGTAGCTAACTGAGCCTGTGTTGATTCAAGAGATGCTTTTATTCCCTGATATCCCGCATCTTGTTCATACGAATTATCCGGATACATGGAAACAATCATATCAATATTAGCTTGATATTCAGCTGCCTTAGCGGTTAAATCATTTACCGTTGTTTGTGCATCAGTTACTTCCGTCTGTAAGCTCTGATACTGTGTATTACTACCTAAAATACTATCCGCATCGGTAATTCTACCGGATGGGTCATAACCTACAACACCCTTATCTGTACGAGCCACAGAGTTAGCACCAAGAGCTACGCCACCCTTAATAGTAACATTAGCATTTCGACCAACAGCTACTGCATCACTAACAGTTGTTTCAAGTGCGGAATCTGCGGATCCAATAACAACATTATTATTGACACCGGTTAATGTACGATTATCACCAATTACAACAGCAGTCGTTGTATCTTTTACAGTATTATTAGAACCGGTCACAGTTACGTTATCTACATTAGTTGCTGTATTATGATAACCGGTCAACGCATTAAACTGACTAATGTTGCTACTTGTCCCCTTCAAGGTATTGTTCACACCAATGATAGAAGATGTACGGGTGTAATCAGCCGTGTTAGCACCGCCGATAGCTAAGGTCGCACCACCACTTTTAGAGTCTTTAATCACAGTTTGGAGCTTATCCACCATAGCATCTACGGAATCAGCGCCACTCGTTGGCATAGAAATAGAGGTAATAGAGTTTGTGATCTTATTCCCGGCACCAAATACTAATGAACCGTTAGTATTATCCGTAATATTGCCTAAGCCAACAATAGTATTTGCAATACCCTGATAAGACGAACCTATTGGTACACCAAAAAATTCAGGTAACTTTTCATTAGATCTAACACTATTTAAAGAGCCCAATACAGTAGCACCAAAGTTTTGTGCCCCATAAGCACCGGTATTCAACCTACCACTACCATCAAAACCACCCGTAGCAATAGAGTAAGAGCCCATCATAGTCGAAAACAAGCCTTTATTATAGGTATTCGTACCCAAGGTAGTCTGATTTACATGAAAACTGGTGTTGTTATCAGTAATTTGTTTACCACCCATGGTGCCTCGGTATACACGATCCCCAATATCAATCGAACCCGTACGGCCAAAAGCATTTGTGCCGATAACGATAGATGTAGCTACTCGGCTAGCATCAGTCGGATTATCATATCCACCGGAACCACGCTTAGGCCAATTCGTTGGATCCATTCCCAATAAGGCTTCTTGTTCACCGCCACCGGTGAAGGCTACGGCTCCTTTACCGATAACAATGCTACCATCCAAAGCAATATTTTCCGAAACTTTAGCATCACTACCGATGACAATACTGCCCTTGCCGCCGGAATAGACATTGGTCCCCAAAGCTATGCCATTTTCACGTTGAGCTACAGCATTCGGGCCAATAGCAATTGAGTTTGTGCCTTTAGCTCCGTCATTATTCTGGTTAGCTGCTAATTCAGATTTTACAGAGAAGTATTTAACTTTATTAGCCGCCAATTCAGCTGTTGTAGCAATACCGGTTACGGTAATAGGAGCCCCTTCATTTTGAGTAAGTGTTAAAGTATTATTTTCTAAAGATGCTCCCGTAAGGTATGTATTTTTTAAACCGGTCACGGTAATTGGATTATTATCAGAGTCAGTCAAAACTAATGTACCATCGGCACCAACATATGTTACTTCGCCTTTAGCTAAAACTGTATTTGTATCTGTTGATTTAATTGTATACGTTGTTGCACCATCATCAGCCACATCAGTAGTAATCGTTACATTTTCGCCTTGTTTCAAGGTTACTTTATTTGCTTTCAACTGAGCTACGTTAACAGCATCTGTATCTTGAGTACCGGCTGCTACACCTGTAATCTGACGAGTAATATCATTGGCTGCATCACCAACAGATACGGAACCAACTGTAGAGGTCCATGTAGAACCGGTTAACGCTTTAGTGCTAGGATTATATCCATCTACGCCTTTATCAACGCTTGCCACAGAATTAGAGCCTAAAGCTACACCACCATCAATAGTTGTATTTGCATTTCGACCGATAGTAACCGCATCACTTGCACTCGATGTCATTACAGAATCAGCCGAGCCGATAACTACGCTATTAGCCGCATCAGATACCGTACGATTTGTGCCGATAATCGTTACATTATCTACATTAGTACCGGTATTTTTAAAACCTGTAATGTAGTTGTATTGGCTAATATTGTCACTAGCACCGGTCAAGGTGTTATTAACACCAAGGAGGGCAGATTGTTGAGTATAATCAGCCTTGTTGCCGCCACCGATTGCAAGAGTCGAGCCACCACTATTGGACGACTTAATAGAATTCATCAATGTTGTCTGTAAAGCTTTAGCAGAATCTCCTGCAGAGCTTGGTGCTGCTATTGTTGTAATGGAGTTAGTAATTTCATTACCAGCACCAAAGATTAAGGAACCATTGGAGTTAAAGGTTCTATTAGCCACACCTACAACACTATTAGCGATACCGGATGAATTAGACGCAGTAGCAGACTCTATGCTATTCAAAGAACCCATAATGGTAGCACCAAAGTTTTTCCCTGCACTAGAAGAAAAACCACCGCCATTATAGTTACTACTGGCAATCGAATAAGCGCCCGTAATCGTTGCAAATGCACCACCATTATAACTATTCGTACCTAATGTAGTACTATTAATATTTACACCTTGTGCTTTAGTATCAGCACTATCAACCGTTACATCACCTAATAATCCACGATAATTATGCGAACCAACCATAAGACTACCTGTACGAGCATAGGTATTTTCACCTATAGCAATACCAGTTGCTTCTTTGGATGGATCATTCGGTATTTGAAGAGTACCGAGCCAATTACCTGCAGTGAACGTTGTTTGTCCCATAGAGAATAGATACTCTTGCATACCTGACATGTTTTCAATTTTCGCATTTTGACCGATAGCAATACTTCCGCTTTGATCAACGTAGTTATTAATATTGGCACCATTACCGATAGCAATATCACCGCTACCTTTTTTACCATTACTATCTGAAATACTTGCTTTACCGATAGCAATACTATTATTAGCAGCTGTAGTCGATTGACCGATAGCTATACTATTAGCACCGGATGTACTGGATTTACCGATAGCAATTGCATCTGTACCGGTTGCGCCATTATTATTATAGTTAGTGCCATTAGCCGCAGAATTTACCTGGAAGTAATGAATCTTATTAGCTTCAACTTGAGCGGCTGTTGCTAAACCACTTACGGTAATAGGTGTACCTTCAGTCTGAGTGAGAGTTAATGTCCCATTGTCAAAAGCTGCACTAGTAAGATATATATTTTTATCTGTAGAAGCAATCTTATAATCTGTAGATCCATCAGTGCCAGTTGTAGTCGTAAGTGTGACATTATCACCTGCAGTTACCGTTACTTTATTAGCTTTCAACTGAGCTACGTTAACGGCATCTGTATCTGCAGTGCCAGCTGCTACGCCAGTAATCTGACGAGTGATATCATTTGCTGCATCACCTACAGATACCGAACCTATCGTAGAAGTCCATGCAGTACCGGATAATTCTTTTGTACTAGGATTATAACCGTCTACACCTTTATTAACACTAGCAACAGAATTAGATCCTAACGCTACGCCATCATCAACAGTCGCATTAGCATTGTAACCCATAACAACAACGTTATCTGCTGTTGTAGTTAAAGTAGTATCAGCTGCGGCACGAAGCGCAGTCGTAGTTTCTTTATTAGCACGACCTAAGATAACGCTATTATCGGAACCTGTTACAGTACGATTATCGCCAAGAAGAATAGTATTGTTAGAGTCTGCTACCGCATTTTCATTACCTAAGTTAACAATTGATGTAGAGCCACTAACCGTGTTATTACTACCTGTTACAGTTACATTAGTTACACCGGTTGCCGTATTGTTAAAACCGGTTAACGCGTTATATTGAGCTACGGAATCCTCAGTACCTTCTAAAGTATTATTAACACCGACGAGGGCCGATTGTTGCGTGTAATCTGCCTTGTTGCCACCACCAATCGCCAACGTGGATCCGCCACTATTAGCATTCTTAATACCTTCTATTAAACCAGTTTGTAAATCTTTTGCCGAACCATCAAGCGAAATATCTACCCCTTCAATTTTGCTTACAGAGTTAGTAATCTCGTTACCCGCGCCAAATATTAAAGATCCATTTGAATTAAAGGTACGATTTGCAAAACCAACAACGCTATTGGCTACACCTGATGTAGTATTTTCAGCAGTAGAGGATTCTACACTGTTCAAAGAACCTACAATAGTAGTTCCCAGATTTTTGCCGGCATTATTCTCATCACCACCGCTGGCATAGTTACCGCTTGCAATAGAGTATGAGCCTACAATAGTGGCAAAAGCTCCGCTGTTATAGCTGTTTGTACCTAAAGTCGTACTATTAACATTAACACCGGTAGCACGGATATTGGCACTATCTACATCAACATCGCCTAGAGTTCCACGATAATTATGCGTACCAATCATCAAACCACCGGTACGAACGAAGGTGTTTTCACCAATCGCAATGCCGGTAGCTACTTTCGAAGGATCTTCCGGAATAAATGCCATACCGCCACCAGGTCTATCAACTATATTATAATTAGTTTGTCCTAGCCCAAACATAAATTCTTGCATACCGGCCATGTTATCAATCTGCGCATTTTGGCCTATTGCAATACTAGCACTTTGGTCTACATAGTTATTGATTTTTGCACCGTTACCGATGACAATATCGCCACTACCCTTACCACCATTACTATCAGAAACGCTTGCACCGTTACCGATAGCAATGCTATTATCTGCAGCTGTGCTAGCTTTACCTATAGCAATAGAGTCTATCCCTTTAGCTCCATCGTTATTATAGTTAGTACCACTAGTGCCTGAATTAACTTGGAAAAAATGTACCGAACTTCCGCCCGAACTATTACCGGCAACAGCCATAAGCTGTGCCACGTTAACAGCATCAGTGTCTTTCACACCGGCTGCAACACCTGTAATCTGACGAGTTGCAGTTGCTGTTCCATCACTACCAAGTACACCAACAGATACAGCTCCCAAAGTAGATTTCCAAGTCGCTGATGTATCCGTAGAAGCAGCTTTTGTGGACGGATCATAACCTGCAACACCATAATCTACATTAGCCAATGAGTTAGAACCTAAAGCTACGCCATTATCTACGGTTGCATTAGCATTATGTCCAAGGATAGTTGCGTTGGATACAGTTGTTGCCATTTCTGCATCAGCAGACCCGATGACAACGTCATTAGTCGCCCCGTCAATTTACGTTTATCCCCAATTACAATATTGGACGTCCCATCTGACACAGTATTGCTGGAACCGATTACATATGTGCCATCCGTATTGGTCAAAGTATTTTTTGCACCGGTAATAAAGTTATAATCACTGGTATTGCCGTCTGCACCATTCAACTTATTGCTAACACCGGTAACAGCCGAGAAACGAGCATAGTCTACTGTATTAGCACCACCAACAACCAAAACTTGACCACCACTGTCACCTACCGAAGCAGCTAAAGCTTTAGCCGTAGCGATTGGATCAGTCGGATCAACATTACCAACATTAAAGGTTACATTACCATAAGAATTAGTTACCGCATTACCGGCACCAAAAATAAGTGTCGCATTGGCATTCTGCGTGGCATTAGCTGCACCAACAATAGAATTAGCAACTCCATCAAATTGTTGAGTTCCAGCTGCTACAGTATTCAAAGAGCCTACAACGGTAGCCATAGCACCTTGGAAACTACCGGAAGCAGATTCAACCTTAGCACCTGCACCGGCAGCTACAGAGCCAACACCTTGGGCTCCGTCGTTACTTTTATTCCCAAATTGTGATAATGCACCATTCATATCATTAACACTGTAATACTGATCAGCCGCACTTACCCCGGCTGTCATCCCAGCACACAGTGCCAACACAGAAAGAGCCACGCCAATTTTCTGGCCTGACTGGCTATGTGTAGATCCGGCTTTGCCATTACGTTTGGCCAACTCAGATACTACTACGTAACTGTTTTTTACTTTACTCCAAATGACTTTGTACTGCTTATTCATTACAGAACCTCCCCATGATAAAAAACTCACAGTAAATTCATTTTAAAAACCTTATTAATACCTCAAAAAAAGCAAAAAATATCACTTTTATTTATCTTAATTCTATAATTTGTGTTTATAACTGTCAATTCAATTCGTATATTTTCAATATTATTTTTTCATTTTAAACTCATTAATATAGTTCTTATTTCAAGTTTGATATAAGAAGGTTTATTATGTCCATCAACACGCAATATAAAAGGATTTATTTATTTTTTAGTTCCAATTTATTATAATCAAATCGCAATAATACGTCACAACTTTTATTCATTTACTACTTTAATCAGTAAATACGCATGAAAACTTCATGTTTTTAAAATGATAATTTTCAGAAAATATATTAATAAATAGTTACAATATATATTAATGAAAAGTTTTTACTATAAATTCACTAATCCATGTTAATTTCATTTTATTCATATTAATTCTCTATGATTTTTTCACAACAAAAAAACTCAATGTATAGCTTATAAATACGCTGGCTATACATTGAGCTTGTACACACACTATTTAATTGAATACTCCGAGCTTTTTAACTCCACTGGTCACATTTCAAACCGCCCAAAATAAATTGCAAAATCTTCTTTTGCAGGCGATACCACTCGTTCTCTTTTAACTCTAACAAACTGCGGTTAACCGAGCTGCTGCCATTAACGATAAATTTAAAAAGCAATTCCGCTTCATCCTGTTTCATATTTAGCTCTTTCATGAGCACCGGAACGATCTTAGGGCTTTCATACTGGTGGATTTTTTGAGCGATAATCGGAGCCACATCCGCATCTTTTACGAGGAATCTGTATTTTTCAAGTTCCAAATATTTATGACACGGCGGAAATAAAGAGCTGTCCTTCGGTAACTCCTCATCCCCCGTCTGATTTAACATAATTTGCAACTTCTTAAGCGATCCCTGCTTTTCTTTGGGCGTCATGGAATTGATAAGTTGCAGGCTATCGTTAATAATATCCTCCAACAAGTCATCAATGGTGTTGTAGTATAAATAAAACGTTCCTCGCGCAATATGCGCTTCCCGACAAAGCGCGGTAATGCGGATGGTCCGAAAATGACTGGTTTTCAGCATAAGCAGCAGTGTATCTTTTATATGTTCGCGAGTATCCGTTGATACGTGTCGTTTAGTTCCTGTTTTTTCATTCGAGCTTTCAATCAAGGTAAATCTCCATCTCCTTACTGTTGAAATCATAGCTATATTATTATCTCTTATTTTATCATGGAGACTATTATTTCTGTGAAAAACCCGGTCAACTATAAACACATTTCAATTTCTGTATATTTTTTACAAAAAACGCAATTTATGTACACTTTTTATTTTCTGTTCATTGCTTTCTAACAATCAGCCAAAATATAGACATATTTAAATTTCTGCATATTATTTCTAAATAGCCCGCTCACTATAATAGGATACACAAGGTACACCAGAGATGTACCAAGGTTTGTATTCCTTGAAAGGAGATTTCAAAATGGAACTTTACAAAAATTTTGACGGCAAAGCCCCTATGATTGACGTTAATGACACAGCTATGTTGCTTATTGACCACCAAAGCGGTCTCTTCCAATGTATTAATGACATTGATTTCTTGCGTATTCGCGACAGAGCGATTGCGTTAGCTGAAGCAGCTGCATTAGTAAATATGCCTGTTATTACGACGGCTTCCGTACCCCAAGGTCCAAATGGTCCGTTGATTCCGGAAATCCATGAAGTGGCTCCGCATGCAGTATATGTAGCACGTCGCGGCGAAGTAAACTCTTGGGATTGTAAAGATTTCGTAGATGCTGTAAAAGCAACCGGTAAAAAGACGTTAATCATCGCCGGTACGGTAACAAGTGTATGCATGGCATTACCGGCTATTTGTGCTGTTAATGAAGGCTATCGCGTATTTGCAGTGCCTGACGCATCCGGTACGTATTCCAAAGAAGCTGCTATGGCCACTATGATGCGCCTCACCCAAGCAGGGGTTGTGGTAACTGACGCCGGTGCTGTATTGGCAGAATTACAGCGCACATGGCATACACCTCAAGCCGACAAATGGGCTCAAATTTGGGGTCGTATTTTTACAAATTATCGTCTTCTTTTAGAAAGCTATGCTAAAGCTGTAGAAGTAACAAAATCCGGCGAACCAATGGACAACGAACGCGAAGATTAATTTTGCGCCGCCCCACTTATTAATCTATAGCAAGTATAAAAACACCTCCTCGTTGATTAATATATGGTAAGTCTAAAACAAAGTAAGGAGCAGTAACGAAATCGAGTTTTTAAACTCACATTTCAGTTACTGCTCCTTATTAATTTCCTTTTATTTCACTACAACCGATACTCCATCAGGAATGACAGTTATTGATGCATTCTTCCCTTTTATCTCCATAGCACGATTTAAAGCTTCCGCAAATGTAAAGGCATGTTCAATATGCATGTCTTTTAACATTTGAGGATCACACTGATCAGTCACAACAATGACTGTAAATTGGTCAAGAATTCGTGCTAGAATTTGCATTTCCCACTGATCCGGAATTGTTTCATTCCGTGGCACCTTAGCAATGCGGTCAAGCAGTTCTCTAGGGGTTTTGACCGCCTTTAAATTATCATATAGGGATTGACCGCCGTGCCCATCATTGCAGGCCGCAATCATAATAATAACGCCATCTTTATTGCATGTTGCTTCAGCGGCCGTCATCCCTTTAACCGCTTGATAAATATTCTGGTCCAACGGATAGCCGCCATTAGTGGTAACAACAATATCAGCGGGTGCCTTTGGTACGCTGGCAAGTTTTGAAACAAATTCACAGCCTACTTCATGGGCTTTTTCAGAATCGCCGGCAAAGGCATTGATAATATGCTTTTCAGAATCGATAACAACGTTTAGGATAAATGCTAAATTAGCAGCTTTAGCAGCGTATTTCATATCTTTATGAATAGGGTTGTTTTCCAATATACCGGTCCTGGCATTTGGGCTATTTATAAATTCAGCACAGTGATTGGCCATGACTGTAACCGCTGAGGCAATCCCCGGTAAAATACTCTTACGACCTCCGGAAAAACCGGCAAAAAAGTGCGGTTCAATGAAACCTTCGGCTATGAGTAATTCTGTTTCTACAGCTAATTTATTGATGATACACGCACCGCCTGACGGCAAAGTACCAATTCTCGCCATTTGCGAGTCATCACCGGATATATGATTTACAATCTTTTCATGGGCTACGATGTCCGGACCGAATTTATCGATCATTTCTTCCTTGGTTGTGGGTCTGTGAAAACCGGTAGCCACGAGAATTGTAATATCAATGGCAGGATTCACCTCACGGATTCGACGCAGCAAAATCGGCATGGTAATCTTACTTGGTACCGGTCTGGTATGGTCACTGGTGATGATGACCATGTTCTTTTTCCCTTTAACCAGGTCTTCTAATTTGACACTGCCAATCGGATTATCCAAGGCTTGTTCCACTAATGCTTCTTCAGGTGCCGTAGCCTTATATTCGGCTGAGCCGGATTCTAAAACGCCTTTGAGATTTGCTTCCGGCACCTGGATTGAAATGAAGTCTTTTGAGTATGGTACTTTAAATGTGCGCATATTATAGCCCCCTAATAGATATAAAACCTACGCCCTAAACCTCCATGTGATATGAGTGACAAATAATTTTTGAAAATATATTCATTTTTCTTATCACGAGTTAAATATATCACTCGTCAATCAAATTTGCAATAATTAAATCAAGTTTAGACCATAAAAATAAGCCCAATATACATCATTTCAACGAAATGAATATATTGAGCCTATGCAAAGTTTAAGTTAAACCGTTTTTATAATCCGAAAATCCAGAACACGCCCAAGCGCACAAAGCTGAGTGTGAGCACCCAGAACGCCAAGAAATGAAGGGTACCTTCGAGACCCTGACCTAAACGGTTTGCCCCGGATTTAAATACGATATCGCACCAACACATACTATGCCTCCTATCAAACTAAACTGTCACTGTGACAGGTAATCAATCATTCAATCTTGCCTAATCTCACCTATGTTTTAGATGGTTTTATTTTACTAAATTCGTCATCGTTTCACAATCGAAAAATGACCATTTTGCAATCTTAATATAACCCTATGGCTATCCTTTAGTATTTTGCATCTGTGATATAATAATAACAATAAATTGCATTAACGAAAGGATTTTTCATGGCTATCGACATACTTTTACTTGAAATGATAAAACGCATCAGCTATGCCGTCATACTGGGGCTCATCGTTTCAAGGCTCAAACTTTTCGACCGTCTCATGGTCAACAAACTATCGTGGTTCGACCGCATCGCCTTTACGGTCATTTTTTCCAGCATCGCCATCCTCGGCACCTACGGCGGGATTCCCATTCAGGATGCCCTTGCCAACTCGCGCATGATTGGTATCATGGCGGCCGGTCTCATTGGCGGCCCGTACCTCGGCACGTCCGTCGGTATCGTGTCCGGCTTGCACCGCTATTCGTTGGGTGGTTTTACGGCCCTTGCCTGTGCCATTTCCTCCATCACCGAAGGGTTCTTGGCCGGTCTTTTTCAAAAATACTACAAAGGCAAGCTCATTCCGTGGCCGATTGCCCTCGGTATCGGGTTCTTCGGCGAGATTCTGCAGATGCTTATCATCTTGCTCGTCGCTCAGCCCTATGACCAAGCATACGCCCTCGTAAACAGCATCGCTGTACCGATGACGATTGCCAACTCGTTAGGCCTTGCCCTTTTCATGTATATCATCAAAGCAGGCCTCTACCAACGGACGCAGCAAAAGGCGAATCAGAGTCAAAATATCTTGTCCATCGCCCGCGAAACGGTACGTTATTTCCGTAAAGGTCTTAATCCGGATTCGGCCAATGCGGTTGTGCAAATTATTAAAAAGCACAGCCCCTACGACGCGGTGTCTATTACGGATACGAAGCAGGTTCTCGCCTATATCGGGGCCGAAAGCAATCACCATGCGCCCGGCATGAATGACCATTTGACGCATGTAACCATCGATTCGTTGACGTCCGGTACGATTCATATCGCCTACTCGCCAGCTGAAATCGGTTGTACCCACCCGAACTGTACGCTCAGCAGTGCCATTGTGGTACCGCTCATGATAAAAACGCGTATCATCGGTACGTTGAAGATGTATTATACATCGCCGTCCTATCATCCGGATTCGTCGGATATTGCCTTCGCTCAAGGTCTGGCTGACTTATTTTCAACCCAGCTGGAGCTGACGGAAATCGACTACCAACGTCGTTTGACCGAGGCAGCGAAAATGCAGGCATTACATACCCAGATTAATCCGCATTTTCTGTTCAATACGCTGAACACGATTTCATCGTTGATTCGTACGAATCCGGAATTGGCACGCCGTTTGCTCATTAAATTCTCGCAAATGTTCCGTTTTACCCTGCAATATACGGGCCGTGTCATTACCATTGAAAAAGAATGGGCCCAGGTCAGTGGTTTCCTCGAAATCTCCATTGCCCGCCACGGCGATAAGTTATTCGTAACGCATAATTTGGACCCCGCTATTTTCAGCTACGGCATTCCGTCCTTAACGCTTCAGCCGATTATTGAAAACTCCATCAAGCATGGTCTCCAACCGCGCGAGGTGGGCGGTTCCATCGCCATCGAAGGAACCATGACGGACACGGATATTGTAATCACCGTTACCGATGACGGCGTCGGTTTCCAAGGCGATCCGGATTATTATCTGGAACATCCGCCCCAAGGTCACATCGGGCTAAGCAATGTGCATCACCGTTTGCGCGGTCTCTACGGGGCCCCGTACGGCCTTGAAATCACTTCGGTTCCTGAAGAAGGCACTACCGTTGTTATCCGTATTCCTAAAGTTCAACCGGAATCAGATCCGACACCGGAACGAACGGAGTAGACAATTAGTTCACCAGCCATTAAGCTAATAAAAACACACTTATACAAAATATAGCTATCCAGCTATATTTTGTACATCCCCTAGAAAGGAGATTCTATGATTCGCACCATCCTCATCGATGACGAGGCGCCGGCCCGCGACGAGCTGCGCTATTTGCTCACCACCAATCACAGCGATGTCATCGACATTATTGGCGAGGCCGACAACGCTACGGCTGCCATTTCTTTGATTACCCGTGAAAAACCGGCGTTAATCTTCCTGGATATTCACATGCGTGGTCTGTCCGGTTTGGAACTAGCCCAAGTCATCCACGATATTTCACCGGATAGTAAAATCATTTTTGCCACGGCCTATGATGAATACGCCCTCAAAGCCTTTGAATTACAGGCCTTAGACTATGTGGTAAAACCGATTGAAGATGACCGTTTAGCAAAAGCGGTTCAGCATGTGCAAAAATTGGTGGGAGACACCGGCCATACGCAGTCACACGGTACCGGAGGCGCCGGTAACACGGCCATAAGTAATGGTGCAGCCGCTAACCATGCAGCTACTAACAATGCGGCTTCAGTTGTGACCACCGGAGCCAAAAGTGCTCCCGAAGCTATCAGCGTAGCCGGTGCAATGCCAAACGACGCAAACGATCAAAGCATTAAGCCGGTTATCCGCACCAATAAACTGGCCGTTGATGACGGGGCTCACATCATGCTTATCGACATCGACAGCATCAACTACATCACCGGTGAATCGGGCCGTCTCGACGTTCATACCGACACCGGCAAATACGGATCCAACAAGACGTTGACGGAACTACAGGAACGCTTAAAAGGCACGTCCCTCTTCCGCGTTCACCGCAGTTACATCGTCAACTTAAACAAAGTACAGGAAGTCATCCCATGGTTCAAAGGCACTTATTGGTTACGTTTGCCCCAGCAGACTGCCAAAGGCCAAGAGCTCGTAGATATTCCGGTGAGCAAGGCACAGGTTAAGCTGATTAAAGAATTGTTGGGAATCAGCTAAGAAAACCTCAGACTATAAGACAAAGCCTTTGACTATACGACAAAGCCACGAATACTTAATAAGCTAGCACCAACAATCAGCTTCAAACATTTAAACAATATACGACAAATGCCATAGGCATCGTTACTGCGGTTTTCACCGAGCAACGTGTCTATGGCATTTTTTATCTGCTTAACAGCATAATTTAAAGGCGTACATTTATGTTTGTAAGCTATTAGTCGTTTACTTTTACCCTGATACTTCAGTCTTAACTTTTCAGCATAAAGCTTAAGTTTTACTTTTAGCTATTAACGTTCAATTAAACGTTTTCAGGTTCCATATCTTCGAGAGTTTCCTCTTCGATATCAGCTTCGGTACGGAAGTCTTGCGGCTGTTTTGCCAAACGAATCCAGCTGCGAACCGCTTCAACCATAACGACCGCTACCAAGATGAACATAACTACGCTAACGCCAACGAGCATCCACTGACCTTCCGGAATGTAGTTGCCGAATACGTTTTGATAGTCAGCCATAACTGTGATGATGGCGATGAAGAAACATGGAATCATCGTTACCCATGCATAGCGTTTGTGGCCAAGGTGCATGATAACCGTTGTGCCGATGGCGAGACCCATAGTCGCTAAGAGCTGGTTGGATACGCCGAATAATGGCCAAATGGTACCGATGTTACCTTGCAATACGAGGTAACCCCAAGTGAAACATACGAGGAAGGACGCGATGTAAACGCCCGGTAACCAGTGAGCGTCTTTCATTTTTGGCCAAGCCATACCCAATAATTCCTGCACCATGTAGCGGCTTACGCGAGTACCGGTGTCGATCAAAGTCAAGATGAACAAGGCTTCGAACATGATACAGAAGTGGTACCAGTAGCTCATCAAGTGAGACATGTTAGGAATTTTGGAGAAAATGTGAGCCATACCAACTGCCAAGGATACAGCGCCGCCCGGACGGTGCATCAAGTCTTCCCCTACCATCTGGGAAAGCATTGGCAATTCTTGAACTTGAAGACCCAATGCGGAGAACGTTTCCGTAGTGGAGTTAATTGCAAAATAATCGTTTGGATGTAAGCTGGTTGCTGCGATTAAAGCCATCATAGCGATGAATGCTTCAGTCAACATTGCCCCGTAACCGATTGGAAGCATTTCTTTTTCATTAGTAATCATTTTAGGAGTTGTACCGGTAGATACGGTCGCATGGAAACCGGACAACGCACCACAAGCGATGGTAATGAATACGAATGGAACTGCGGAACCGCTAAGAACAGGGCCGCCGCCGTTTACATAATCGGAGAAAGCAGGCATTTGAAGAACCGGCATAACAAGAATAATACCTAAGGCTAATGCGCCGATTGTGCCGACTTTCATGTAAGTGGATAAGTAACCGCGCGGAGCTAATAATAACCAAACCGGTAAAGCGGCTGCGAAGAAGCTGTAAACAGCCAACATGATTTGAATGGATTTACGATCCCAAGTGAAGTAAGGGGCCAAAGAAGAATGAGCGATGTCAGGACCGTATACAACAGCGGCCATGATAAGAGCTACACCGATAACAGTGGCTTCACGAATTTTGCCCGGGCGAATCCAACGAAGGTAAATACCGATGAATACGGCGATAGGAATCGTAGCACTTACTGTGAAAAAGCCCCATGGGGAGTTTTCAAGGGAGTTGGCAACTACGGCTGCCATGCCGGCCATCGTGATGATGAGCAAGAACAAAGTAGCAAGCAACGTGCCCATGCCGGCAACGCTGGAAATTTCAGATTTGGCAATATCCGCAATGGATTTACCGTTATAACGAACGGATGCAAAAAGCAACACGAAGTCGTGAACGGCACCGGCTAATACGGAACCGATCAAAATCCAAAGCACGCCCGGTAAGTAACCGAACTGAGCGGCAATTACAGGACCAACCAAAGGACCGGCACCGGCAATCGCTGCAAAGTGCTGACCGAAAGTCACCCATTTGTTGGTTGGTACATAGTCTACCCCGTCATTAATCGCTACCGCCGGGGTTGTGCGATATTGATTTACTGTTAATACTTTAGCCGCTACGAATGACCCGTACAAGCGATAGGCAATTACGAGTATGAGGGCCGAAGCAATGACTAAATAAAGCCCGTTCATTTCCATAAACATAAACCTCCTAAAATAAATGCAATAAACTATGCTGTAAGATATTTTATAACCTATCTTTATCTGATAGCATTGTATGTTATTTTAGAAAAGGCGTAAACGAGTTTTCGATGAATGGAACAAAAGAGGCGGTCAATAGAAATAAGACCGCCTGGAAGGAAATAGAATTTATTGAGTTTTATCTTTTTACAAACAGCTATTGTATTTACCATAAATACTTTCTGCCGCAAAAAGTCTATTTAATACTACATCTGCTCAAGCGAATTTGCTTTCGCTACTCCCCTTTATCTTTTAAATGGCGTGTCGCAATCTCAGCCAGCTTTTCTATCAATTCCATATTTTCCCGATCTTCATCACTAAGCGATTTTACGTAATCTTTGTAGTCATCCCATGTCATAGCTAATTCCCCTTACCCAATAATATCCGATTTGAATTTATCCCAAAAAAGCGACACTTTCGTGCCGCTTTCGGGTAGGTGATGCCGCCATCACCAAGAGCTCTTAAGAGCCATATGCTACTGTTATACTAACACTTCTATTTATTAATAGCAATGAACAAACAGTTCATTTATGTAAAGTTTCGGTATATATATTGTAATTTTCTTTAAACACTTGAAAAGCTCTTATCAATTAATTATCGAAAATTAATCATAACGCGCTCTGATAAATCGCCAAAATATCTTCCGTCGTAAAGTTGGTATAGGATGTCGGATATCTGTTAGATTTTTCAGCAATCTTAGGCAACGCTTCAGCCGGAATACCCACTTCGGTAAGAGTTGTGGGAGCCCCGATGGATTTGAAATAAGCGCGCAACGCATCGATACCGGCCAAGGCCAAGGTGGCTTCGTTGGCGTATTCGTCTTCGCTGAGACCCCATACATTTTTAGCAAAGCGAACAAAACGAGGTAAATGATCTTTGTAAATATAACGAAGTAACATTGGATGTACAATGGCGAGGCCCGCACCATGCGGAATGTCGTAAAAAGCGGACAACGCATGTTCAATCTGATGGGCCATCCAATCCTGTTTTTTGCCAAGCCCCATAATACCGTTCAAAGCTAACGTTGCACCCCACATGAGGTTGGAACGAGCTTCATAGTCTTCCGGATTTTTAATGGCAACAGCTGCGTTAGCCATGATGTTTTTAAAAGCCGCTTCAATGAGGGCATCGCTCAAGTTGTTGGTTTCCGGCAAGGAGAAGTACTGTTCCATCAAATGGGAGAGCATATCGCAAATACCGTTAATCATCTGATTATGCGGCATGGAATAGGTGTAGACCGGATCTAAATAGGAGAACTGAGGGAACAGCGCATCGCCGTAACCGCCCATTTTCTTCTGCGATTCCCAATTGGTCACAACGCCGCGATTGTTCATTTCACTGCCTGTGGCTGACATGGTAAGCACAACACCAAACGGTAACGCATCGGTTACGTTTTCACGCTTCATAAACATGTGCTCCCACCAGTCATAGCCGGGCTCTGTTTTAGCCACTGCCGCAATGAATTTGGAGCAATCAATAACGGATCCGCCGCCTACCGCCAAGATGAAATCTATCTTATGTTCACGGCACAAATCAGCCCCTTCCTGCACTTTTTCAGTACGCGGATTGGACATAATACCGCTTAGTTCAATGACGTTTTTACCGGCCGCTTTAAGTTGCGCCATGACGTCGTCATAGATGCCGTTGCGTTTAATACTGCCACCGCCATAGGTTAACAGCACGTTTTGACCGTATTTTGCCAAATCTTGCTCTAATTGAGCTACACAGTCCTTGCCAAATACGATTTTGGTCGGATTATGAAATGTAAATGCGTCCATAGGTCTTAACCTCCTTGGTAAACAGGTATATCAATATAAATAAAACCGGCTGTGCTTGGCACAACCGGTCAAGTATCATACTTTAATTGTAAAATATATTATCGTTTTTGTCAGCCATTGAGTAAATCTACTCTATAGGTAATATGCCGCTCATAAATGGTCCCCGCTTTTGTCAGCGATTCGCCGAAATTAGGCATGTTCACATCATTCGGGGCAAATTGCGGCTCTATGCACATGCCGCTGTAAGGCCCGTAATGCACGCCGTCACGGCCGGTCTCATCGAGCCAGTTACCGGTGTACAATTGAAAGCCCGGCGCATTGGAATATACTTCCAGGGCTAAATCAGCTACGTGCATAGTCCCACACAAAGCCAGGTGTTTGGTCATATCCTCCCTATCGCTGAAACGGTGATTAACGGGTAGCGCAAACATTTTGCTGGTCGTAGGCAGGCGCAAAACATACTGATGATCATAGCCTCTATATTCCGCCAATTCTTCCTTATAGGCATTCAAATTGTTCCCTAAGGTACGCCATACACTGAAATCAAAAGGTGTTCGTTCTACCGAAGCAATATGACCGGTAGGGATTTGGTTTTCACCAAACGGCATGTAACGAATCGCGTCTAAGCGCAATTGGTGATTCGTTATCAACGGCTGTTCTTTAGGGCCTTCATTAGTGGTCGACGCCTCTGGTGCCTCCTGCAGAGCGGCAAAATTACGATTCTTGGTCACGCTCGCTAAATCGGTGCCGTTCAAATTAAAATAACTGTGCCCCGTAATATTAACTACGGAATTACGGGATGTCATATAGCGATACGTTAAATTCACGTCCGCCCCATTGACGATAATATCCAGTTGTACTCGCAAGTCGCCGGGAAAGCCGTCTTCTTCACTGCGCAACATCGTGGCCAACGTGATTTTATCATAGTTAAAGGCCTGTTTGGCGCTTTGCGGCACTAAATGCCACACGTCAAAACTCAAGCTGTTTTCACCGCTATGAAGTAAGTTGGGCCCATTATTCGGCTTCCAATGATACTCGGTGCCGTCAATTTCGCAGCGGGCGCCGGCAATTCGATTGGCAACCCTACCAACTGACGCACCTAAATAGGCCGTTCCTTCTTCATAACCTTGTAAGGAGTCATAGCCCAACACAATGTTGCGCTCTAAGGGTTTTACAATAAAGTCGACGATGGTGGCCCCTCTGTCGATTACGCGCAGCTTAATTGTATCCGATTCCAATTCATACATAGTAACAGGTTCACCATTAGCCGTTGTGCCCCAATCAAATCGTTTCATTACACCACCTCATTTACTCTATTCAGGCTGACGACACCCTACAGTCAAGCCTAAACCGCATTTTACCTCATATAATGATTAAGTCTTGCCTTTTACACCCAATAAAAGCAATGACTAACCGCCGATGCGCCACATGGCACGCTTAGGCGCTGCCATATCCGGCTCTTCATGCTGCTCACGACGCAGCTGCAATACATCTTTAATGTGCTCAGCCAATTCTTCGGAAGATTTACCCTGTCGCACCAAGCTGACCAAATCTGCTTCATCGTCACGCAATAAGCAAAGACGCAAACGCCCGTCCGATGTGAGTCGCACGCGGTTGCATTCATGGCAATAGCTGTGGCTCATTGGGAAAATAAAGCCCACCACCGGACCTTGCGGCAATGCGTAATACGTAGCCGGACCGAAGCCGGTTACCGATTTGGATTTTTTAGCAGCGGTCGGTTTATCGGCATTGACTTTATCGGCGTTGACTTCATCAGCGTCAAGAGCATGACCGTTTCCGCTTTCAGCGCCCTTTTTAGCATCCTTTTTCGCTCCGTTCTTTTCAACCGGAATCAGCGGCCCCCCGCAGATTCTGGTTAATTGAGCCTGCCATTCTTCAAAAGTAGGGCCTCTAAATGTCTGGCCTTGGAACGGCATGTATTCAATAAAACGCCAAATTACGGGCCATTTTTCCATATATGCCAAGAGGGATCGCACCATGTCATCGGACATGGGCTCCATCAACACGGTGTTTATTTTAACGGACGTAAAGCCCGCGGCAAGTGCCGCTTCAATACCTTCTATAACGGCCGATAACTCACCGATTCGTCCGGTTCGTATGTCAAAGGTATCTTCATCAACCGCATCAAGGCTGATGTTTACGCGATTAAGACCAAGCTTTTGAAGCTCCTTGGCACGCTTCCCCAGCAAACTGCCGTTGGTCGTCATGGATACATCTTCAAACCACTGACGCTCCTGCAATTTCTGGAGTAATTCGTCTAAATGCGGATAGAGTAGCGGTTCACCGCCCGTAAGACGCAAGGCTCGCACGCCCAGTTGATGAAACGCTCCCAAAACGGTGAGCCATTCATCGGGCGTCAATAAGTTCGTCTGACTTTCCGGCGTAATCGCCTCCGGCCGACAATAAGGACAACAAAAGTTGCAGGCTTCGGTCAGCGAAAGACGCACATATTCAATTGTCCGTTGCCAATTATCCTGCACCATACAATTCTCCTTTACACACTTCTGTATTATCCGGTACCGAATCATTCGGTACAGACTTATTAACTACCGATTTATTAACTACCGATTTATTAACTACTGATTCGGTAGTTTCTGCTTGATTCAAATCTGATTTATTTAAAATAAAATTAGTCGTTACTGACGGTCACTTCATCGCCGACGCGAATCTTGCCGCCTGTAAGCACGCGGGCAAAAATCCCTTGAGTCGGCATAATACAGGAACCCACCTGTTTTTGGATTTCACAACCGGAATGACATTCCTTGCCGATTTGTGTCACTTCAAGGACAATACCGTCGCCCACATTGAGCTTCGTGCCGACCGGCAACTCGTATAAAACGAGACCTTCCACGGTGATGTTTTCAGCAAAATCGCCGGGATTCACATCGGCCCCTTTAGCGCGCATCAAGTCGATACTCTGAATGCCGAGCAAACTAATCTGACGGTGCCATTTGCCGGCATGGGCATCACCGGCCATGCCGAAATCGGTCAACAATTCCGCTTCCGGAATGTTGTGTTTTTTCTGACCCTTTTTTTCACTTATAGAAATAGCAATAATCTTTGCCATATATATGTAAATCCTTTCTGTTGCATACAAGAATACGTCTATCATTAAAACCATAGCCACCATAAATCTAAACATGCACCGGTTCTAATAATCTATGTCTAGTATGCCACTGCAGGCGCCGGTTTGTATGTTGCACCGGCAACGCCCGCATTGATTGTTTTCAATATTCTAAACTTTATTATAACATGCTATAATTGAATTTAATACTGTTTAACAAAATAATGCCATATTTATTCAACATAATACCATCGAGTTCGAAACCATGCTGAATACCACGTAGCGTTGAATAAACAACAAGGGACCACAAAGCAATGTGGTCCCTTTATTATGCAAAAATTCAGACGATTTTAACCATCATCTTTTTATGATTGCTCAGCCAATTAACCGATTAATCTTCCTCTTCCACCGCTTCTTCGTGGCCCACGCCGTTGAAAATAAGGTTCAACACAACGGCGGTCAAACTGCCAAGGGTGATACCGCTATGAAGAATAACGGACGTCCAGCTTGGGAAGTTATGATAGAAGTTCGGTTCGGTCAAGGTTACCATACTCATACCGATACTTACGGCTACGAGCATCAAGTTATAGTTGCCATCGAAGTTTACTTTGGAAAGTGCACGAATACCGCTGGCAATAATCATGCCGAACATGGCAATGCCGGCACCGCCCAACACGGAGTTCGGAATGCACGCAACAATGGCCGCCATCTTAGGCACTAAGCCGAGCACCACGAGGATAAGACCGGACGTTGCCACTACGAAACGGCTTTTTACACGAGTTACCGCCAAAAGGCCTACGTTCTGAGCAAACGCCGTGTATGGGAAGCTGTTAAAAATACCGCCGAGCATGGTGGATAAACCGTCGGCCCGCAAACATCTGGCGAGTCCTTTACGCCCCATCGGCTTCCCTACAATTTCACCGATAGCCACACAGTCGCCGGTCGTTTCTACCATAACTACAAACATAACGATAATCATGGAGATGATGGCGCCCACATCAAAGGTCGGATAACCGAAGGAGAATGGTGTAATAAATGCCACCCAATCCGCTTGACCTACTTTGCTGAAATCGGCTACGCCCATGATGGTGGCAATAATAGTGCCGCCAATGAGCCCGATCAACACGGAGATGTTACTCAAAAAGCCTTTACAATAACGATATACGATAATAACAATGGCTAAGGTAATAAAGGCCAAAAATAAACTCATAGGACTGGCAAATTCAGGTGATGTCGGCTTGCCATACCCTGTAATCCAACGCACGGATACCGGCAATAAAGTAATACCGATAATCGTGATGATTGTACCGGTTACCACCGGCGGGAATAAACGAATTAAACGACTGAAATACGGCGCTATCAGGAAGGTAAACAGGCCGGCCACGATTATGGCCCCATAGATGGCCGTCATACCGCCTTGCGTACCGATAACAATCATCGGTGTAACTGACGCAAAGGTAACGCCTTGAATCATCGGAATACGAGCGCCCACTTTCCAAAAGCCCAAAGTCTGAATCAGTGTGGCAATCCCACAAGTAAATAAATCCGCGTTAATTAAGTGAATTAACTGTTCCGCTGACAAATGCATGGCCTGAGCCACAATAATCGGTACGGCTACGGCACCGGCGTACATGGCCAATACGTGCTGCAAGCCATAGGCAAATAGTTGCGTAGGCGGCAGCATTTCATCCACGGGATGTAATGACCGTTTTGTTTCTTCGCTCATGAGAACCTCCTCATACTAACAACCTGCTTAATACCTACTGATAATTATATACCCTCTTATATAATTATATTTTATACAGTTTCTATCAATAAGACAAATATCCGTACAGCAAATTCATAACTATTTTATGTTGTTTAATAATTTATTCTTATTTAATGTTAACTATATATTTACCCTATTTATTAAACAATGATTGTTCCGTTTTGTCAAAATTATTTTTTTGAAAAAACAAAGCATCTCATATGAAAGTAATTTTGATAGCGGTCTCAAAAGAGTAAAGAAACTATTTAATCTTATCCGGCCGATCTGAAGGATGTCCTTCGCTGCCGTTCAAGAGCACGTTCATAAGCACGGCTACCAAGCTGCCCAAGGTAATGCCGCTATGCATTACGGTCTGAGCCCATTCAGGGAAGCGGGCAAAAAAGCTCGGATACACTAGTGTAATCATGCCCACGCTGATGCTGACTGCTACAATCATCAAGTTATAATTGCCTTCAAAGGATACTTTACCTAAGGCGCGAATCCCGCTGGCAATAATCATACCGAACATGGCAAGACCGGCTCCGCCGAGAACGGCACTCGGAATGGACGCAATCAAGGCCCCCATCTTAGGGAATAAGCCCAATACCAATAGAATAATACCGGAGCAAGCCACTACATAGCGGCTCTTAATGCCCGTTACCGCTACAAGCCCTACGTTTTGAGCAAACGCAGAATGTGGGAAGGTATTAAGTACACCCGCCAAAGCGGTGGAGATACCGTCAGCCCGGAGGCAGGCGGCGAGGTGCGGTTTATTGATCTTGCGCCCTACGATTTCACCGATAGCAATGCAGTCACCAGTCGTTTCCACCATAATAACGAGCATTACAATCAGCATGGACAAAATGGCGAACCATTCAAACCGTGGGAAGCCGAAGTAGAGTGGTGGCACGATGCCGACCCAGTCAGCGTGGCCAACGGCACTAAAATCGGTATAGCCCATAAAATACGCCACCATAGTGCCGCCCATGAGACCGATTAAGATTGATAAATTACTGATAAAGCCTTTAAATACCCGGTACACGAGCACCACGATAGCTAACGTAATTATGGCTAAGCCCAGATTATGAAGGCTTGCAAAATCCGCTGAATTCGGGTTGCCCCCGCCGGCCCAGCGAACGGCTACCGGTAAAAGCGAAATACCGATTAAGGTAATAATTGTCCCCGTTACAACGGGTGGGAAAAAACGAATCAATTTACTGAAATACGGCGAAATCAAGAACCCGATTAAGCCGGCCACGATAACGGCTCCGAAGATGGCCGTAAGGCCGAATTCTCGGCCGATAACCAGCATTGGTGCTACCGAGGCAAAACTAACACCTTGAATCATTGGGATTCTGGCCCCTATTTTCCAGACACCCAAGGTTTGAATCAAGGTAGCAATGCCGGCCGCCATGAGGTCGGCATTGATTAAACATGTCAAAAGTTCTGTGGAAAGGCCCAATCCTTGGGCGATAATAATCGGCACGGCTACCGCGCCGGCATACATGGCCAGTACGTGCTGCAAGCCGTAAGTAAACATCTGCCCCACCGGCAAAATTTCATCCACCGGATTCACGTGCTTGTTGCCGCCCGGCATTGTTACTTCAACCTCATCCGTTAGTGTTTCCGTAAGTTCGTCAACGCCTACAGCGTTCGACTGTACTACTTCGGTTCTATCCGTTGTCATACCCCTTCAACTCCTTGCCTATCGTTTATAGCCTGTATGTTGCAAAGGAAGTCGCCGACGTTCTTCTTTATCGATATGACGGTATGCATTGGATATAGCCGGAGCCATCGGAATGCTGGCAATTTCGCCAATCCCTTTGGCTCCGTACGCCATTTGGTCCGGCGTACCCTTTTCAACAAAATGTACGGTAATATCCGGCCGTTGTTTCGCTCTGAGTAAACCCAAAGTCCCATATTTAGTTACTGCACGACCGTTATCCATTTTAAAATCTTCGGTTACACCGTAGCCCATGCCCATCAAAGTACCGCCCTCAACCTGCCCCTCACAGGCTTTCGGGTTAATTACACGTCCTACATCAAAGGCTACGTCCATTTTACTTACAAAATTTTTCTCATCGATTGTGGCCACGCAGGCGCCATAACCATACGCCACATGACTTACCGGATGCGGTTTGTCACTGCCCATCGGGTCGGTAATACCGTGATATTCACCGTAATATTCACAACCTTCAAGGTCTTTTAACGTTTTCCCCGAATCAAGCACAGCTTTAAGCTCTTGGGCTGCCACATGCGTTGCCTCGCCGGTGAAAACCGTCTGTCTCGATGCTGTGGTAGTTCCCGAATCCGGCGTTCTATCCGTATCCGGCGCTTCAACGATGACATCATCCGGCGAAATTCCGGTTGTTTCACAAAGAATATGAGTGGCTACGGTGCCCAAACCTTGACCGATACAGGCGGCGGACGTACGAATACGCACTTTACCGTCCCGTACTTCAAGGCGAACACGGCCCGTATCCGGCAAACCTACGCCGATACCACTATTCTTCATACATACGGCGAGACCCGTTCTAGGCGAAGCATAGTAGGCCTCTTTTACCGCTTCCAAACATTCAACGAGCCCCGTTTCCGGTCCCGCCAATTGCCCATTCGGTAAGGATTCACCGGGGCGAACGGCGTTTTTATAACGGAACTCCCAAGGATCCATGCCCACCATTTCGGCTAATAAATCAATGTTAATTTCCTGACCGAATACGCTTTGCGTTACGCCAAAACCGCGGAACGCACCGCCCGGTACATTATTGGTATAGTAGCAGGTACCTTCCACCGAGAAGTTTTCATAGTGGTAAGGTCCGCCCGAGTGGGTGCAGGCCCTTTGTAAAACCGGACCGCCCAAGGATGCATAAGCACCGCCGTCTGACACAATGACAACCTTGCTGGCTACCAAATTGCCTTCTTCATCACAGGCCGTGGTAATATCCATTTCCATAGCATGGCGTTTCACATGAATATCCAGGCTTTCCTGGCGTGAAAACTTCACTTTCACCGGCCGCTTGGTATGCCAAGCCATGAGCGCCGCATGATGCTGCACGCTCATGTCTTCCTTGCCGCCGAACCCCCCGCCTACCAGCATGCTGTGAACATGAATTTCACTTTGATCGACTTTTAACATACGGCTTACTTCGCGCTGCTCATCATACACGCTTTGACCACCTGTATACAGGTTGAGTCCGCCGTCTTCACGCGGTTCCGCAATGGCACATTCCGGTTCCATGAACGCATGGTCCGTCTGTGGCGTCGAATAGTGACGCGTTACCACATATTTAGCCGCTTTAATGGCTGCGTCCGCATCACCGCGATTAAGCACTTGATGGGATAACATATTGCCGCCGCTATGAATAAGCGGTGCATCCGGTGCCATAGCCGCTTCCGGCGTTAGAATCGGGGTCAGTTCCGTATAGGTAACGTCCACCAAATTGCACACTTCATCAAGCGTGTCCTTATGTTCTGTCGCCACGAGGGCAATGGCATCGCCTATATAGCGCGTCGTATCGCCTTCGGCGATGAGCACGTCCCAATCCTGAATGATATGCCCCGTTTTATTGAATGGCACGTCTTTTGCCAATAATACCGTTACGCAATCGGGATGGGCTAAGGCCTTGGAAATGTCGATATGTTCCACCACGGCTCGCGGATATTTACTGCGCACCGCTTTGGCATAAATCATGCCCGGCAACACCATATCATCGGTGTATAAACCGGTGCCCAAGGTTTTTTCCTTCGCATCGACCCGATGAAGTAAAGTGCCGATTTTACCGGATCTGTCGCTCTCGGGAATGGGACTGTTTTCACGAAATAGTTTAGCTGCCAACAAAATGGCGTCTTCAATTTTTACATACCCCGTGCAGCGACAAATATTACCGTTAATCGCTAACTTTACATCGTCGCGGGTAGGATTTAAATTCTCATCTAACAATGCTTTGGCGCTCATAACCATGCCGGGAATACAAAAACCGCACTGCACGGCCCCACATTCGCCAAAAGCATACACATACACGTCTTTTTCTCGCTCCGTCAAGCCTTCGATGGTCACAACCGGCTTATCCGCCAACTGCGAAACCTTAAGTACACAGGCTTTTACCTTTTTCCCGCCGGCAATGACTGTACAAGCCCCGCAAGCTCCGGCTGCGCAACCGTCCTTCGTCCCCGTTAAGTGAAGGTCATCGCGCAAATATTGAAGCAATGTCTTGTCCGTTGCTGTTTCATGCCATTGTCCGTTAATTTGAAATTTAAACATAGGGTAAGCCTCCCTCCTTCAACATTGAAGGGTTATAGATAATAAGGCAGCTCCTTACTGAATGCACTTACTATCGACTGTAACGGGCTCGGTAATTTTTCAAGCGGAAGCACGGCTTCCTGCCCCTTAAAACGGAACCCCCATTCCTCACCGACTTTGTAGAAGCCGTCATTTTCACTTGCCTGTAACCGCGCTTTGTCTAAAAAGAAGGTCAATCTATCTTTGTACGGTTGGCAAGGTTCGATGCAATTACATGCACAGTTACCGCATTCATTGCACGCTTCATCAATGTGAATAATCAGTTTCTGACCATCCACCGTAACGAGTTCATTGGACCGGTTCGGGCAAACACGAACGCAAGTACCACATGTCACGCGACAGTGATAATCTTCACTGTGAGCCGCCTGAAAACCGGGTTGTTTCGCTCTTTTTACGCGCATAGCCTCGGTTTTGTGGAATTCCGGCGATAACGCCACGGTTTGAGCCAACTTTTCGATGGCCGGTACATTTAACGCGGTAATAGAATCATAGTCTTTACTTTCTACGCGTTTTGCCAAATCATCGAGTTGATCGTAACCGGCGCCTTGCAGCAAGGTAGTACATACCGTAATCGGCCAAATACCGGTTTCAAAAATATCCCCGATGCTCTTGCGGTCGGCACCGCCGCTATAGGAAATAGCAAGTTTACCGGCTAATGCGCGGCTGAGCTCGGCCGCCAAGGTAATCGTCAATGGCAACAAGGCTTTGCCGGCCATATACATTTGCTCGCCCGGCAGTTCTTTTTCAAGAATTTGAACCGGGAAGGTATTGGTGAGCTTAACGCCGAATTGCTTGCCGCACTTTTGACCTAACGCTTGTAAGCGCTCTATCATCGGCACGGCGTCAGCCATGGTGGGATCTACTTCAAATTGATGTTTATCAAATTTTACATAGGCAAAACCGGCATCGTCCAGTAAAGTTCGTACACGGTCATAGCCGAGTAAAGTAGGATTACATTTCAAATATAAGTTGAGACCTTTTGTTTCCAACAAATAACTGCAAATGGCTTCAATTTCATTGGCCGGGCAACCGTGCATGGTAGATAAGGTAATGGACTGACAAATATCTGAATTAATGTTTGCCACATAGGCTTCATCAATCTGTTGGAATTTATCTAAATTAGCCAGTATCCATGCTTTGCAAGCCTGCCAAGTTTCAGTCTTACCGGCGTCTTTTAAGTTTTCAATAAAAGCATCGATTAGAGGGTCTTTGATACCCGCTAAATTGTAGCCCACACTCATATTGAAGATAAAGCCATCCGGACTGCCCAAACCAAATTCTTTACTGATTAATTTGAGGGCAAACCAGGCTTTAATATATTCCGCCATGGCTTCATCCGCTCTGTATTCAGCGGACCATTCCACGTTGTACGATTCATCATTGGAGTAGATGCATGGTCTCGGAATACCGAGTTCTTCGCCGTACAGGGTTTGCACGGTTTTCAATTCGATAAACCGTGCGCCGCCCACATAGGCGGCAATAATATTCTGCGCTAACTGGGTATGCGGCCCGGCTGCCGGTCCCAATGGGTTTTCCAAGTTTTTGCCAAATAATTTAAGCCTCTTGGTTCCTTCGTAGCGGTGAATTTTAGTTACATTATAAATACGCTGATGAATGGCATATTCCTGAAGAATATGATTCATTAATTTATCAAAACTTACCGGGTACATAATATCGCTCATGAGGACTCACTCCTTTTTGCGAACATCGAATAAATTACACCTGTAATTTATACTTCTTATTTATGTCTGTAGTTTATGACTATAATGTCTGCTATAGCTTTCTGCCTATGATGTCTGCCGGAAGATTACGCTTCCAATTTAAGCCTTTAGTTGATGCCACAGTTCTTCGGCTATCTCACGTACTTCGCCGAGCAACGCCTGTTTATCGAGGCCCTGCCATTGGCGATCTTGGTACCGCACCACGCCGTTACTGATTGTCGTCACTACATTCATGCCGTTGGCACCGAATAGGAGATGACCGTTAATATTATCAGCGGTTAAGCGTGTCGGCGGTTCATAATCCATTACAATTACATCGGCTGCTGCGCCCGGCGCCAAAATACCGGCGGTGATGTTGAAAAACTGTTCTGCCATCTTGCGGTTCGTATCAAAGAGCATGGTCGGAATTTCAACCCACCCTTGATTTGGTAAACCACTGCGATGTTTAACGAGGCAATTGGCCGCTTTATAGGATTCCAACATATCGCTGGTGTATCCGTCTGTGCCGAGGCCTACGCGTAAACCCGCTTTAGTCATGGCCAAAATATCCGGTGCCCCTACGGCATTGCCCATATTACTTTCCGGATTATGGACAACCATGGTATCCGTCTTCTTAAGGATTGAACGTTCATCCGCATCAATATGAATACAATGGCCGGTAATCGTAGTCGGTCCTAAAATGCCTTCATCATAAAGGCGATTGACCACGCGTTTACCGTATTTAGCGAGGCTGTCTTCTTCATCGCTTATACCTTCGGCGACGTGAATGTGATAGCCCAAACCGTCCGTATTTTGCGTCCGTACATAATCAAGCGTGGCCGGACTCAATGTAAACGATGCATGGAGACCGAACATAGCCGCCAGTTCAACCGAATCCGCTGTTTTGTCAGCCTTTGCCGAACTGTCATCGGCTGCCCCGCTATGTGCGGTCTGCTTTTCGGCTGCTGCCTTAACGGCGCGACCGAAGCGCACATTTTCCGCTACGGCTGCTTCCATGGCTTCTTGTCCGTTTCGATCACTCACTTCATAGCAGAGACAGGAGCGAACACCAAACTCTTTGGCCACATCGCCGATAACACTGAGGCTGCCGGCCGTTTCACCATAACTGGCATGGTGGTCAAAAATCGTGGTAACGCCGTTTTCAATACAGGCCATATAAGTAGCCACCGCACTGGCCCACACGGAATTTCTGTTTAGATTATTGTCTAAATAAAACCACATGCCTTCCAAAATCTCGTTAAAGTTAGTAGGATTGTAATTCGGTAGTGCCAGCCCGCGTGCCAAAGCGGAGTAAATATGGTGATGGGCATTAATAAATGCCGGCATAATCAACTTGCCATGTGCATTAATTACGGTAGCGTCAGGATATTTCGCCTTCAACTCATCGTAAGCGCCCACCGCGATGATTGTCTTGCCGTCCATCACGACGGCACCGCGTGTAATCATAGGCTGAGCCGGATTTCTCGTAATAACCGTACCTTCGCCAAGTAATAACATAGTTAGCCACCTTTCTACCGGTGTATACGTGTACCGGTTTTGCCTTCAAGCCCTTCTTTGGCTTTTTCCAATAAGGTGATAATGGCTGTGCGGCCCGGTTTGCTGTCAGCAAATTGAATGGCCGCTTCTACCTTCGGCAGCATGGAACCGGCGGCAAATTGGCCGTCGGCAGCATATTGTTTAGCTTCCGCTACCGTCATTTCATCGAGCCACTGTTCATTCGGTTTGCCGAAATGAATCGCTACTTTTTCAATGGCTGTCAAAATTATAAATACATCCGCATCAATGGCCTGTGCCAAGACGCTGCTGGTCCAATCTTTATCAATAACCGCGGATGCACCGCTTAAATGATTGTCTTTTTTCACAACCGGAATACCGCCGCCACCGCAGCAAATCACCAATTGATGACCTACGAGTTGCTTAATGGCATCCAGTTCCACAATTTCCATAGGTGCCGGCGAAGCGACTACACGTCGCCAACCGCGCCCCGAATCTTCTACGCATTTGTAATCATAATGTTCTTCTGCGTAGCGCGCTTCTGCTTCACTCATGAAGTGACCGATAGGCTTGGTCGGATTCTTGAAGCCCGGATCGTTTTCATCGACCCGGACCTGCGTCACCATGGTGGACACTGCCAAATCACGAATGTTGCGATTTAACAGTTCTTCTCTTAGCGCATTCTGAAGGTCATAGCCGATATAGGCTTGACTCATGGCTACACAAACCGATAACGGTGTATTCGGTTGTTTCGGATTTTCTCGCGATAATGCAGCCATAGCGTTATTTATCATCCCCACTTGAGGACCGTTGCCGTGTGTGACAACAACTTCGTACCCCATTTCAACCAAATCAACGATGATTTTTGAGGTCCCTTTAACTGCTTGCATTTGTTCCGGTAGCGTATTGCCCAATGCATTGCCACCTAATGCAATAACTGCCCGTTTTGCCATACTGTATACCTCTGAAACTTATACCTTAGTACCGGGCTATAGGATAGTTTTGCTATGCTATAGCCACAGTACCTATGCTCCTGATTAACGATCGATGCGCGCTTTACCTTTAGCCTGTAAATCTTTCAATTTTTGTACAGGGTCTTTGAATTTGCTAAGGAAAATCATAGCGGCAATTACGTATGGTTTGTAGCTTGCTTCTTTATAAAGCGGTACACGATAGCGGTCAAATACAGTGGCGTCTACTTCACCGGTTTCACAGCTTACGCCGGTAATATCGGCCGGTAAGCAGTGTAAGTATAAGGCTTTGCCGTCTTTAGTGAGCTTCATCATCTCTTCGGTGCAAGCCCAATCTTTATGATTCGCATTCTGTTGTAATAATTCTTTTTCTAAGGTATCAATTCCTTCTAAATCGCCATCGCCATATAATTTGGTGCGTTTTTCCATGGCGGCGAACGGTGCCCAGCTCTTAGGATATACAATATCGGCGTCTTTGAAGGCTTCTTTCATGTCGTGGGTCTTTTTAAAAGAACCGCCCGATGCCGCTGCATTCTTCTTAGCTACTTCTTCCACTTCCGGCATTACTTCATAGCCTTCAGGATGGGCCAAAACAACTTCCATGCCGAGGCGTGTAAATAAGCCGATAACCCCTTGCGGTACGGATAAAGGTTTGCCGTAAGATGGGGAGTAAGCCCAAGTCATAGCCACTTTTTTACCCTTTAAGTTTTCAATGCCGCCGAATTCTTTAATGATGTGAGCTGCATCGGCCATAACCTGAGTCGGATGGTCGATATCACACTGTAAGTTCACAAGATTCGGACGCTGTTCCAACACGCCGTCTTCAAAACCTTCTTTAACCGCATCAGACACGGCATGCATATACGCATTGCCTTTGCCGATGTACATATCATCGCGAATACCGATTACATCGGCCATAAAAGATACCATGTTGGCCGTTTCGCGAACTGTTTCACCATGGGCAATCTGCGATTTACCTTCATCAAGGTCCTGTACTTCAAGGCCCAAAAGGTTACAAGCGGAGGCGAAGGAGAAGCGTGTACGGGTCGAGTTATCGCGGAATAAGGAGATGCCGAGACCGCTGTCAAACACTTTCGTGGAGATATTCTGTTCACGCAAGGCACGAAGCGCATCAGCTACGGCCCAAACGGCTTTTAATTCATCATCACTTTTTTCCCAGGTAAGGAAGAAATCCTCGCCGAACATATTTTTACAATCCAATTTGGCTAATTCACTAACTACTTTATTGAAATCTGTCATGATACTATCCCCTTTATTTACAATACATAGTTGGTAAAGCTGCATATACAGCGGCACAAGTTACGAGGTCCTGTTTCCAAGTCTTTTCATTCGGTGCATGAGCCTGTGCTTCTGCGCCCGGACCGAAACCGATACATGGAATGCCGTTACGGCCCATAATGGAAACGCCGTTAGTGGAGAATGTCCATTTATCCGTTAACGGACGTGCTTTACGCATGTCAACAGTCGTGCTGTCGCCGATGCGTTCCGTGCCGTATAAGCCTTTATACGCTTCTTCAAGAGCAACCGTTACCTTGTGGTCTTTAGGAATAACCCAGGTTGGGAAATAGCATTCAATCGGATATACAAGTCCTGTGTACGATGGCCGATCATATTGGTACATGGATACGGTCACATCATCGCCGTATTTCTGTACGGCCGGTAAAGCTCTGATTTCATCGAGACAGCTTTCCCACGTTTCACCGGCTGTCATGCGGCGGTCCAAGGATACGGCACAAGAGTCAGCTACGGCGCAACGACTTGGGGATGTGAAGAAGATTTCCGAAGCGGTAACCGTACCGCGACCGAGGAACCTGGCTTCTTCCCATTGATCGTTATATTCTTTATCGAGCATTTTTACGAGGCCTTTAATCTTCGTTTCTGCGGCCGCATCATTTTCATTAAGGGCTCTGATATCTTGTAAAATATCGGCCATTTTATAAATTGCATTGTCGCCGCGTTCCGGTGCGGAGCCGTGGCAGGAAACGCCTTTTACGTCGATGCGAATTTCCATACGTCCCCGTTGACCGCGGTAGATGCCGCCGTCCGTAGGTTCCGTAGATACTACAAATTCAGGGCGAATTTTGCTTTCTTTAATCATGTACTCCCAGCAAAGGCCGTCACAGTCTTCTTCCTGAACAGTACCGGTTACGAGCACGCGGTATTTATCGTTCAAAAGGCCTAAGTCTTTCATGATTTTAGCGCCGTAAATAGCGGAAACGATACCACCCAACTGGTCCGATACACCGCGACCGCCAATTTCGGTAGCCGATTCAAAGCCTTCATACGGATCAAAGGTCCAGTTTTCACGATTGCCGATACCTACCGTATCAATATGCGCATCATAGGCGATTAACGTTTTACCGGATCCCATATAACCCAACACGTTCCCTTGCGGATCAATCAGCACTTCATCAAAACCTACGGCTCGCATTTCCTCCGCAATGCGATCGGCATGGCCTTTTTCATCAGCACTTTCACCGGGAATTGCCACGATGTCACGCAAACATTTCGTCATAGCCGCTTCATAGCTCTGCGCTGCTTTTTTGATAGCTTCAAAATCCATAATACAACCTCCTCAATACCTACACATTCTTACTTATAATCATTTAATTGATTAACCCTATTTAGTCCCGTACCAAACGATGTCTTTATAGCGAATCGGATCGGTGTCGCCTTCGGTGGAGAAACATAATACCTTCGATGTTTCATCCAAACCTAGGATTTCTTTTAATTCCTTATATTCCGGACAAGTCATGATGGCTGCTACCGTCCCCAACGGTGCTGCGCCGGATTCTCCGGATGTAATCGGCGTATCGCCTTTTATCGGTGCTGCACTGATACGCATGCCCCACTCGGCTACCCAATCCGGTGCGGATACAAACACATCAGCGTGATTTCGTAAAATTTCCCAACTTATCGTATTCGGCTCGCCGCAAGCAAGACCGGCCATAATCGTCTGCAAATCGCCACCTACCATGCGCGGTTTGCCGTCACCGGCTACAGCCCCTTGATATAGGCAATCCGCCGCTTGCGCTTCCACTACGATAATTTTCGGTTGTTGCGCCTCATTTTTATATAAATTTCTAAAATAGCCTGTAACGGCACCGGCTAACGATCCTACGCCGGCTTGAACAAAAATGTGAGTCGGCATAGCACCGGCCGTCGCCAATTGTTCACCTGCTTCTAAGGCCATCGTACCGTAACCTTGCATAATCCAGCTTGGTACCTCTTCATACCCTTCCCAAGCTGTATCTTGCACAACTACGCCGTTTTTGACCTTAGCCGCTTCGGCTACCGCTTTACGCACACAATCATCATAATTGAGATCTTCAATGGTTACCGTAGCTCCTTCGCGCTGAATATGTTCCAAGCGAGATTTGGTGGTGCCTTTTGGCATAAATACAACGGCCTTTTGACCTAACTGACGAGCGGACCAGGCTACCCCGCGCCCGTGGTTACCGTCCGTGGCGGTGAAAAAGGTAATGTCGTCCATTTGCTTGTGCAATTCTTCGGATGTCATTACGCTATACGGCAAATCCGATACGTCTTTATGGAGCTGCTGCGCTACATATTTAACCATCGAATACGAGCCGCCCAATACTTTGAAAGCATTTAAGCCGAACCGATATGATTCATCTTTGACAAAAATGCTGCCCAAGCCCCAGAATCTGGCCAACTGCGGCAACTGCGTTAACGGTGTTGTTTCATACTGTGGAAAACTCTGATGAAACGCACGGGCTTTTTTGGCTTCCGCCACCGACATGATAGCTAAATTATCATCATTACCTTTAGGTAATGTATTAACTTGCCACTTCAACGAATCCATGTTATACCTCCCATACCTAATAACCTCTAAATCCATCCTATGTGTATCGGCTAACAAATTGTCAGACTGATTATTATCCCCTTAAGTGAGCGAATCAGCCGGTTCTGTAACCGATGTTTATGTCCCCATTATTTAGCTTTCGCTTTAATTTGCTCTTCCTTCTCTTTATCTTTAACAACGTTTAAATCGCTGTATAAAGTAAATCTTGAAATGCCGAAGTATTCCCCGATTTTGTCGGCCGCTTTAGATATTAAAAAGGCGCCCGCATCGTTTAGATACTTCAAGGCTTCACATCGTTCCGCCTTCGTCATGAGCTGCGCCGGCTTACCTACCTTAGCCACCGCCTGCTCAATTAAATCATCCAGCAAATCGGTTACGCTCGTCGTAATTCGTTCAGCTCCGTCGGCTTCTTTACTTGCCGAAGTGCTCGTCGCGAGCCCCACCGGTTCAGTGAGTTGATTTACCATTTGCTGCAAATGAATCAAATTGGTAATATCTGAATTAATACAGAACACATACGTAATTTGCCCTTTATCATCACGCATGTACATGGTACTGGAACGAAAAACGCGACCGTCTTTGGTTTTGGTTAAATAACCGTATCGGTCTTCCAAATCTTTACCGTCATTCTTAAGCGCATCGAGCACCACATGAGACGGTCCGTCACCTAACTTTCTGTTAGATATCTCGCCGTTTTCAATACAAACAACGGTACCTTCCATTTCCGGCGTCCGTACGTCGTGAATTACAATTTCACAAGTTTCGCCAAACTGCTGAGCTAACCCGTGAGCAATTTGTTTCAAATTTTCCAATTCATTTTTCATAAAAACCGCCCCTCACTTTTCACGCATATTGGCGTTATACAAACTAACTGTTTGGTGTCCCAACCAATTGTCTATTCAAATCGAATGGCCTCAACACCAACTTCCACCGGCATTTTGATTATTCATTCTTCATTTCCAAAATCTATTATGCTAACTAATTTTCTGTTAGCCTAACAATTTGTTTTGTTTCTATGATTAAATAGTATCATAACATTTCAAAATATGCAACTGTTAAAAATAAAATAATTAGAGTTATTTATAATTTATCTATTTTCATCTAAACACTATAATTTTCTTCGAAAATATGTTATAAATAAGTATATCGATAAAATCTAATATATAGATACATTGGCTCTTTGCCATATATGGGCCAACGCAAAACGAAATTATTTATAAGGAGTTAATAACTATGAAGTCATTTATTAATGGGGCAAAGCGCGTCGCCAAGGATTACAGCGAGCACAATATCGGTCGCCTGTCCGCGGAAGCAACGTACTATATTATTCTTTCCATAGCGCCCTTCTTAATTATTGCTTTAACGGCTATTTCCGTATTTCTTAGTCACAATACGGACATCCTCGATCAATTTTTGGCTCTCTTACCACCGGATTCACAACATACTCTGGAAAATCTTATCGATGATTTGACCAAAAACCAAAGCGGTACGTTGTTCTCCATCGGTATTATTACCGCTTTTTGGACTATGTCGGCAGGTACGCGTGCCTTAATTAATGCCCTTAACACCATGCTGGGCCTCGATCATGTGGAAGAAGGCATGATTAAGATGTACAGTAAAGCCTTCTTCTTCACCATTATCGGTACCGTAACCGGTCTCTTAGGGCTTATCCTTTCGGTGTATGGCCCGGCCTTCTTACAGGTGGCTCAGCGTTTTATCTTTATTCCAAAAGAAATTGTGAGCCTCGCCACTATGGCGGCTACCTTATTGCCGTTGATTTCTTTTACCCTTGTGCTCACCTTGTTTTATCACTATGCACCACGCAAAGAAACTGACAAGGACACGCCTGAAGCTACCAAGGAAAGTATCAACAAACTTATTTCTTGGAAGCGCTCCTTCGCGGGCGGGCTCTTAGCTACGATTCTTTGGTTAGCCCTTACCTATGGCTATCGTTTCTATGTTACGAATTTTGCAGGCAGTTCCTCCACGTACGGTCCACTGGTTGGTATCATGATTCTCTTCGTATGGATCAACTGGTCTGTCCAGGTTATCCTGCTCAGTGCCGAAATCGTACGCGACCGTTCCTTCGATGCTGAATTAAAAGCGGAAGCGGTTAAACTTAAAATGGAACAAATCGAGCAACTCAATAAAGAGGAGCAAGAAAAAAAGAGCAGAAAGAGCTTGAAGAAAAGAAAAAATTAGAAAAGAACAAAGCGTAGCATAAATTTTAAGCGGCAACGCAAAAGAGCTGCCACAAATGTCGGTCTGACATCTGTGACAGCTCTTATTTTTTACCTCGCAACTCTAGAGACGTTGCCTATCATTGCCTTATTATACTATTCGGCATGTTCTTCCAGCCATTGCAACGCATACTGCGCATACATGGCGGAGCCGATTGGCAATGCGCGTTCATCAATTTTGAAGAAATTGCTATGATGGGAATGAACCGCATCAATGTCAGGGTTAGCAATACCGAAGAAAGCAAAGCAGCCCGGTTTTTCTTCCAAATAGTAAGCAGAGTCTTCACCGGCCATTGTTTTTTCCATCAAGACCACATTATCTTCACCAACGAGTTCAGCGCCTACGCGATGAGCGAGTTCCGAGCTGGCCGGATCGTTGATCGTCGGCGGTACCATTTGACGGAAGGTTACCTTCGCCTTAGCGCCGTAAGCGGCGGCTGTTTCGTTGACCATATGAGTCATCGTCTGTTTCAAATCATCGCCGATGGCGTGTTTGAAATAACGCGCCGTGCCTTCCAAACGGGCAGAGCCGGAAATAACATTATAACGCGTGCCGCTGGTCATCTTGCCGATGGTAAGCACCACAGAATCGAGCGGACTGAAGTGGCGAGACACGATGGTCTGCAAATTCATCACGATGGCTGAAGCCACAACGGTGGCATCCACGGTCAAATGAGGCTGTGCCCCATGACCGCCCTGACCTTCAATATCGATACCGATTTCAAGCGCGGCCGCCATGCGTTCGCCGGCTTCGACGGAAATCTTGCCAACGGGCAAATCAATCCAAATGTGAGCGCCGAAGACACTATCCGTTTCTTCAAACCAGGTACCAAACTGTTTCATGTACTTAGCGCCTTCACCGCTTTCTTCGGCCGGCTGGAACACGAGGAATACCTTGCCTTGAATTTTGTCCTGCAATGTTTTCAGCATTTTAGCGGCACCCAATAAAATGGCCATATGTGCATCATGACCGCAGGCGTGCATCTTGCCGTCATGTTTGGACGCGAAGTCATACCCCGTCTGTTCATCAACGGTAAGTGCATCAATATCGGCACGAAGCATAATCGTTTTGCCCTTTTTAGGACCTTCAATCCATGCCACAATGCCCGTGTTTTTTTCAGGATTTATCACATAGGGAATACCCAATTTATCCAGTTCACCGGCTAAATATTTGGTCGTTTCCTGTTCTTCAAAACTAATTTCCGGATATTGGTGCAAATGACGGCGCCACGCAATAATCTCCTTCGTATATTCTTCTTGTAGTTTTTTTATTTCAGTTGAATTCATACATTCGCCTCCCAATCTCTTTGTTTTCATGGTAGTGTACCGGAAATGGTTTGTCAAGGTTTCCGGGGTAAAATTCCTATTTTATTACTATGATTTTAAAAATCGTGTGATTCTGCGTTTTTTCTTCTATGGCGAGTTTTGAAAATAATATGTTATACTGACTGTATGCATTTACCGATTGAAGGGAGTTACTCTATATGGATTTAGCCTTATTTCCTTACTTTTTAGTGTCATCAATACTCTTAACCCTGGCTCCGGGGCCGGATAATTTATATCTTTTAACAAAAAGCCTCGCCGACGGTGCCAAGGCAGGCATTACGCTAGCAGCGGGACTGTGTTCAGGTATTGTCTTTCACACGTGCCTCGTTATCTTAGGGGTGGCCGCACTGGTTAAAAGTTCACCAATCGCCTTTGCAGCCTTAAAATACGTAGGTGCTGCATATCTTTTCTATCTTGCTTACGGTGCCTTTACCGCTAAAGTTGCGGAACCACAACCGACTGAAGCAGCCGCCGGTCAAGCTACTGCTGCCGATTCAAACAGCACAACAAACGACACGACAAACAGCGTATCAAGCAATGAAACATCCAGCCAAGCTTCAAACGGTAAATCGTCAAGTCAAACTTCAAATGGTGAGTCATCAGCCTTGTCCATCTATCGCAAAGGTCTCATTATGAACATCTTGAACCCAAAAGTTCTGTTATTCTTCCTCGCATTCTTGCCACAGTTCGTGGATCCTAATAATGAATCACCGGGCCTGGCCATTGCCATGCTCGGTGCCGTTTTTAGCTTACAAGCATTCATCTTATTCTCCATCATCGCTCTTTGTGCCGGTAAACTCCGTGGCTTTTTAAATCAGGGACCTAAATCACAACGTATGTTAAATCGTATTCAAGGCGTAGTGTTGCTGGGCATTGGCGGATTGTTATTAGTCTTCTAAAAATATATATCCCTATAGCTTCCGGAATGGCTAGCGCTATACTTTGTCGTTTATGCTTAACAAAAACAAATGCTGAGGTGACTTTTAACTGTCATCTCAGCATTTTTAGTTCTATATTCTATTAGCCAAAGACTATCTTAGTGGAAAACTCTTATTTAACCCAAGTTACGATATCTTCCATAGGCTGACGAGTTTTTTCACGATGAGGCTGTTCATCACGATAGCCGAAGCCCACCATTACGGACACGCCGAAATGTTCTTTGTCGAGCACGCCTTCTTCGCTCAAGATTTCTTCCACTTTTTCAATATTGAAACCTTCGATTGGGCAAGAGTCAACGCCGAGCATAGCAGCCGTTGTCATCATGTTAGCCAACGCAATGTAGGTCTGTTTGCTGCCCCAATCGAACATAGCACGGTTGCTGTCGATCAATTTGAAATCGTTAGTCTGGAAGTTGCTGTAAGCGCCGCGCATCATGTTCTGCACGTCTTCCGGCATGTGTTTGATGTCTTTCATGATGTGTGTGATGTAGTCCGCATCAGCTACGGTATCCGCTTTTTTGCGAGCCAAAATAATTACGAAATGGCTGGCACCGTTCAAGCTGTTCTGAGCCCCCCAGGATACAGGGAACAATTTATCTTTAATGCTCTGTTTTTCAATAATGAGGAACTTCCAAGGTTCAAAACCGAAGGAGCTTGGGGACAAACGGCCTGTTTCCAAAATCGTGTTAAAATCAGCGTCAGACACCTTTTTATTAGGGTCAAACTTCTTCGTTGCGTAACGATAATTGTAAGCGTTTAAAATGTCTTGTGCAGAAATGCTCATGGGTATCATCCTTTCGAAATAATAATTTATTATACTGAATTTTGAATATCTATCTCATCTATCTTTCGACATGTTTAGTATAGCATATCTAAAAAAATAGTTGAAGAACGCAATTTTTTTATATATACTGTAAATAAATTAATTTAAGTATATTTTTTATACCTAAGATATTTTAGCCTACTAAGCACAGCAAATACATATAAACAGAGGAGAATCGTGATGAAACCCACCAGTAAAACAAACAAAGAAAATTTAAAACCTTGCCCGCGTACACTATGCCCGGTAGCCACGACGTTAGAGCTTATTAGCGGTAAGTGGAAAGGTATTATTTTATACCATCTTTTTACCGGCGACAAACGATTCAGCGAACTCAAAACATTAATCGAAGGCGTCACCCATCGCAGCCTGACCTTGCAACTGCGCGAACTCGAGGCCGACGGCCTTATTACCCGCACCGTATTTCCGGTAATTCCGCCACATGTGGAATACGCCTTATCCCCACTGGGACGAACCATGGAGCCGATTATCAACGCCATGTATGACTGGGGCGTGGCTTATAACACCCGGCAAGTTGATAATATGCCTACTGTTCAAGGTAATCAATAAAAGTATCTCTTAACCTCTCCGCAAGTATGCTCTGACACAAAAACACAACTGCTTAGCGGCTTATAGGACAAAAAGTGTGTGTGGC
>NZ_HF986198.1:8023-12632 GCF_000431435.1 Veillonella sp. CAG:933 | reverse complement strand
TTATGTGTTCAATTTCATTGTACAATTAACCAAAAAAAAATATTATTAAAACACTTATACAAAAAAAGACTAAATATTTATTATTCTTCAGTTTTGTATATCCACGATACCAATCCATATCCTTACTATCCTCTAATTCAATATTGGTAGTAAAAAAAGAAGGTCCACATAATCCATTGCATCATCTTCTGCAATAGACAGGGGAATACCTTCTGTCGTTACTCGTTCAATTCGGTTTTGCTTATTACTGTCAATTTAATCCATGCCTGTTTCATGCTAACACTCCTCAACTGATTAAAGAATATAGTTCCACCGAAAACAGCATTCACATTTATTACATCATTTATTACGTTGATTATATAAAAAGGTAATCAATTTGTAAATAACAAATCAAACAAGCATAAATAAGACAAAAAAACTGCCACCGGAAACCGGTGGCAGAAAAATAATGTTTTAAGTTTATACTCGAAGAAGAACAACAAAAACTCAACCCACATATTTTATTATCTTATTTATCCCAATCCCGTTCCTGATTGGCCATGGAGAACCCTTCCTGGTTATTCATGGAGAAACCGTCCACCCGTTCATAATCGACAGTCATATCATAATCTTCAAATGTCTGATTCAAATGTTTAACGAGACCCCACGGATTCTTGAGTGATAGTTTAGCTTCTTCGCCTACCAAAACCCAAAGAATTTTATAATGCTTCGGATCGACTTTCAAATGTTTTTCACCTTTACCATCCGTAAAGTAGATGAGCAAATCCGCTTGCATTTGATTAGCATAATGAACTACCGGCGTGAAAAGCGTACTACCACGAGCCGTTACACGCGGCTCAACATCGTTCATGGTTTTTACCGGATAGGTGCGGCGAATGACACTGTCGCATTCCACCACGGTAATTTCAAAATCATAAGCCTTGGTAATTTCCAGTACTTCCAACATGGCTTGACGGAAAGCACCATCCGTAATACTGCCGCTACAATCAAGCGCAACCACAATTTTAGCACGACGCTTGCGCAAAGTACCGCGAATTTCCAATCGTTCCGGCTGACGACGACTACGACGAGTAGTCGTTTTTTTATGCCCCCACGCAACGGAACCGACCAAGCGTTTTAAGTAGACTGACCACGGCAAGGATGCCCGATGTTTTTTCATATCACTCAAAAGGCCCGACAAATACCCGGCCAATTCGCCTTTTTCAGAATTCTCCACCATCTTATTGGTCAGCTGTTGTTGGGAATCGCCATCCACTTCATCGGACTCGCTCCAAAGGTCATGGCTGTTGGCTATATCAAAGGCTTCGGCCACGCCGGGCGAACTCATAGCCGCATCACTTAAGCTGTCTTCCACTTCCGTTTCGCCGTCTGTTTCACGCGCAATATCTATGTGTGCCTGAATCTCGTCCACATAATATTCTAGTGGCTTAAACGCCACCACGGTAGTGCCGAAGTTCTTATTGAGCCACTTTACGTCAATCGCATTGGGCGGCAATGGGTCAATATAGTTATTAACCACGATGTCCATGGCCAGATTAATGGCAAGTGGCGAGTACCGCTGATATAAACGCTTAGCGCGCACCAAATGGAGCGAAATCACATGAAGAATTTCATGCTTAATGGAACTAATCATTTGCGCCGGCGTCATGTCGAGAAAAATGAGCGGGTTAAAGTACATCACATAGCGACTGCCTTTAAAATTAATGCCCGTGCCGCTGGTCATACCAAAGCGCAATTCCTGACCGACCTGTAAAAAGAAATAGCCGAAGAATGAATCGCTTTCGATAAGGCGCAAATTCAATTTTGACACAAGTTTGAAAAAACGGTTTTCATAGTCTTTATCGACGGTAAAATCGGTCGTTCCGGCCGTCAAATCACGTTTGCCCGCAGCCAACGCCGCCGCTTCCGTAATGGCATAGCCGATGGAATTAGTATACGCATTATCCTTAATTTCCTGGGCCCGTTGGAGCGCATCACGCTCTTGCTGCCAAGCCGTTACCAGTTTTTTGGTAATCGCCAATAGAGCCACGCGTTCCGCTTCAAGGGGATCCTGATTACTAAGGTTGCCGGCTTCAAGCTTGGCTCCGCCGTTTTTATCCTTTTCGGCATTGACTTGCCAATCAGGTTTTAACGTCCGCCGCGTTACAATATCTATTTCACCATTCATAGCTTATAAGCTCCGCTGTAAATCAAAGAAGTTATTGACGAACTCATCATTTTTGATGGCTTCCTTATAAAAACGCGGATAGGTATTACGGATATCCTTCATCACAGCCATCTGTAAATCTTCCGGATAGGCTTTTAAAAAGTCCATAAAGCGATTAATAACAGCCTGAGCCGCTGCATCGTCTACAAACAACTGGTTCGCACGCAGTTCAATGACGCGCATTAAGTTTTTAGCCGTCAAATACAAACGAGTATGGCTTTCCTTTTTGAGTCGTTCAAGAACGGATTCTGCCATAGTTTCACCGTTAAATACATCATCATAAGTGAGTAACGGTTCATGGTCGGCTTCTACGAAGCTCACAAATTCCTGGGCAATCACCTTACCCACATTACCGCGAATAACGTTGAAGAACACATCTTTACCGACTGCCTCTTTATTCGCTTTGTACATGGCATACAACGCGGATACACGTTCATAACTACGCGGTGTTGCGTAAATATCGTCTTCGTTCATCTTGTGCAAATATTCCGGATAGGTACTGATGAATTCCATAACCATCGGTTCCAATTTGGCTTCCGCCGCCCAATCGAGCCACTGCATATAATCCGGCTCCATCTGGAGCCACACGAAACGGTTCTGCTGGGCCACGTCCATTTCAACGGTCTGGTAATCGTAGCTGTTAGTCGGGTTCATGGCCGCTACAATATGTACGGAATGTCCAAGGTTAAAACCGTTGATTTCACGGTTCAAAATAAGGTTCATCAACTCCTGCTGTACCGCATGTTCACAGCGGTTGATTTCGTCGATGAATAAGAGCACCTGCTGCCCCGCCGCCATATAGTCGGCAATCTGTTTTAATTTATAGTGAATGGCATAGACTGTCACTTTTTCCGTAACCGTCGTGCCGTCATTCATTTTTCGTGAAAAGCTGTCTACCGTCGGCAAACCGCCGATTTCGCCTTCTTTTAATAAGTTGCCGTCGATGGTTACGAGCGACCAGCCGTTTTTTACAGCCAAACGATGTGCCAAGGAGGTTTTACCAATTCCCGTTTCACCGACTAAAAGCGGTACCTGACCGGCCGATAATACCAACTCAACACTTCTCATTGTTTCTACAAAGTTCATATATGTTTTCCTTTTCCCTTATTTAATATATTTTCGATTGTGATTTTCATCCGGGACAGCTTTTATATAAGCGTCCGAACTCTATTAAAATTTCAACAGTTCATCAACTGCGATGTGTCGTATTAAAAACCTTTAAAACTTTAAAAGCTCATCAACCGCGATGCGCCGTATTAAAAGTCTTTAGAATTTTAAAAGCTCATCTACCGCAATACGGCGTGCTTTTTGAGTTCCGAATTGATCGATAAGACCGACCACATCCGCTTCAAACCCTTTATTATGCTTGCCGATGTACGTGCAATTAAGTAAATCACGCACGTACTGTTCGCTCGTGTTTTCATCAGCCAAAATTTCTTTCAAACGTTCTTCCAAGTAAATCGACGGAATCATGTAATCCGGTGGCAAATACTTCGTAATCAGACTGCTGATGCCGATAAAATGGAGTGCCTGGTCCACTGTCACCGTCCCCAACAAGCGTACCGCCTGAGGGTCTAACGTGACCGCCAAATCAATGGCTTCCGGTACCGGATCTTTAATATAGCTGAGAGCCTGATAATTCTGACCCACCGCAGCCAGCTGCACCGCTTTGGACGGGTTCTCAATAAATTTGATGGCATCATAATTCGACGTGACCGCCAAAATCTGAAGCTCTTCGCTCGGGTCTTTTACATATTGAATGGCCCAGCCCGACTCGGCTAAGGCCAAGCGAATCAACGATTCGTCGGGATTTTCAATCAAGCCCAAATTATTCCAGCCTTTGCTTACCACTTGTTCCAGTACCTCATGGGACGGGTTTTCAATGTACTGAATGGCCCGCGGAGCGTTCGACAGAGCTATATCTATCATTTCAGGCGTCGGATTTTTGATGAACTGCAGCACCATACCGTTTTTGCGTAGGGCGGTCAACTTCATCTCGTCCGTCGGATTATCCATCTGCGCCAAGGCAAACGGATTAATACTTAATATGCGTAAATTCTTTTCATTATCCATGTTGTGTCCTTATTTCTTATACTACGAGTTTAATTCTAAAAACACGTTCAGCATTCTCGCTGATTTATATTGCATCAATTGCAATCTTTTATATTGTAATCAATTGCATTCTATTATATTGAATAATTTCGTTTCTATGTATATGATACCACTTCTCAATAGTTTTGTCCTTAAAATTATGGCAAAAAAAGAAAAGCCGCCTGGCTCGACAGCTTTTCTTTACCGATAATATACACTATTAAATTCAAGATACTTATAATTTATTAGTTATGATTTATATTTTACTAAGAAATCTAGAATATGCTGATTAACCATATCCGGCTGCTCTTC
>NZ_HF986198.1:0-7993 GCF_000431435.1 Veillonella sp. CAG:933 | reverse complement strand
TTCCGGTACGAAGTGCCCACAGTTATCTATGCCATAGCCTTCAACCTGTTCCGCTTTAGCCTGCCAACCGGCTAATACATCCCAAAGCTTACCGACTACACCGTTTTTGCCCCACATAACTAATAACGGCGTCTTTATAACTACCTTATCGTCAATATCTTTTTTGTCAAACTCACGGTCAATCGTGGCTGATGCCCTATAATCTTCCGAAATACCATGAATTGTAGCCGGATCTGAAAAACAACGAATATATTCCTGCATTACGTCTTCCGGAAAGTTAGCCCGTGCAGTTGGTCCGATTTTTCTCTCCAGGTTAAAACGAATAAAATATTCCGGTGCCGCACCCAATAATGTTTCCGGAAAACCATTTGGCTGAATATAGAAAAACCAATGATAATATTTAGTAGCAAATTCTTCATTCGTATCAGCATACATTTCCAATGTTGGTAAAATATCCATCATCGTGCATGTTAAAATACGCTCCGGTTTATCTACTATCATGCGATGACAAACACGAGCACCGCGATCATGACCAATGAGATGGAATTTTTCAAAACCAAGCTTATTCATCACCGTAAAGTGATCTTCCCCCATAACGCGTTTCGAATAATTAGCATGGTCAGGTAAACCCTTTGGCTTTGAACTGTCGCCATAACCACGAAGATCCGTCATAACCACCGTATATTGCTCAGCCAAGCGTGGCGCCAAGAACCGCCAGATTAAATGTGTTTCCGGATGGCCATGCAATAAAAGCACCGCCGTATCCCCATGGCCGCCTATCCAAGTATTAATTTGAACACCGGGCTCGGTTTCTATAAATTGTTGTGTAAATCCCGGAAAGTATTTATCTTCCAACATACCCATACCTCCTATATATTAGGCGTTCAGTTTTGCCCGAATCATATTCTTGATGCCACCCGCTTCAAGAATAGATAACACATACGGCGTGAAAGGTTCCACTTGAGCCACAACCTTACCGTCTGCTGTGAGCGTACCTGCTTCCAAATCTAGCGAGATTTCTTTATGGTTTAAATCCAATTTACTAATACCGGGGCACACTACGAGCGGCAAGCCGAGATTAATGCCGTTCCGATAAAAAATTCGTGCAAATGATTCCGCAATTACGGCGCCGGCTCCAATGCCTTTCAAACAAATTGCCGCATGCTCACGGGAAGAGCCGCAACCGAAATTGGTGCCGCCCACAACAATGTCACCGGCTTTAAATGTACTCGCAAACGTTGGGGCAGCACCCTGCATGGTGTGCGGTACGATATCTTTCAAATCGGTAAGTTCTACAAAGCGACCCGGATAAATCTGATCTGTATCAATATTGTTGCCAAAAGTAAATACTTCGCCCTTAATAATTTTGTCCATAACTATTCTCCTCACTGACTATTACTCGTTTCACTGTATACCATTACTTACCCATTATAAGTATAGTGTGGGATCGGTAATCTTACCGTTAATAGCCGATGCCGCCACGGTTGCCGGCGAGGCCAAGAAAATATGAGCATCTGTAGAGCCCATGCGGCCAGGGAAGTTACGATTAGTTGTCGTAATACAATATTCACCGGATGAAATCATACCTTCGTGAGTCCCTAAACATGCCGCACAACCCGGTGTTACGAACGTAGCCCCCGCTTCAACTAAGGTCTGTACATAGCCTTTAGCCATAGCTTCTAAAAATACGCCTTTAGAAGCCGGTACAATGACAAAACGAACAAGACGTGGGATATGTTTCCCTTTCACAATTTCAGCGGCCACTTTTAAATCTTCTACGCGGCCACCGGTACAAGACCCCAAATAAGCCTGATTAATCGTCTGACCTTCATATTTTTTCAAATCAAACACATTATCTACACTGGATGGTGCCGCTACTTGAGGTGTGAGATCACTCACGTTAAAAGTGATTTCATCGGCATATTTGAAGTCCGCATCCGTTGTGTAAACTTCATAGTCTTGCCCTTCCACTAAGCCTTTGCTTACCAAAAATTCCTTAGTTACCGCATCCGGCTGGATGTAGGAAGTTTTGGCCCCCATTTCAGTCGTCATGTTGCATAATGCCATGCGTTCGGACACGCTCAACGCATCAATGACAGGCCCTGCAAATTCAACCGCTTTATATACGGCAAAGTCTGCTTTCAATTGACCGATAGCATGTAAGATAATGTCTTTCGCATAAACGCCTTCCGGTAAAGTCCCTTCAAAATTAATCTTAATAATTTCAGGTACGCGGAACCACAATTGACCGGTTGCCAAAATAATCGCTAAATCGGTAGCACCTACACCGGTACCAAAAGCACCAAAGGCACCATGGGTGGTTGTATGGGAATCGGTAATAACAATGATGCCCCCCGGTCTTGACCAACCTTTATCGGCCACAACCTGATGGCAAACACCTTGGTCGATATCCATTAGTTTTTCAATATGTTGTTCTTCACAAAACTCTCTGAATTGGCGTTGATTATCCGCCTGAGTAATCGTAGACGCCGGTGCATAATGGTCTAAAAACATAGCAATGCGATCCGGATGACTCACTTTAGTCGCCCCCATTTCAAAAAAGGAACGAACCGTTTGCAAATACAAATCATTAATCCCGGCTAAGTCAATCTCACAATTAATAATTTGGCCGGTCTTAACCGAATCCAAACCGGCTTTTTTTGCCAATAATTTTTCAATAGCGTGCATAATATCCTCCTCATTTAACCTTGTCCATTAATAATCAATACCTAAGTTTTACATTTCCTACGGCTTGTATGTTAGCCACACTGCTTATGCTTGCTTTCTTATAATTCAAAGTATACAGCCGATATTATATAGTGTAAAATATTAATAAATAATCATTTAATAGTTTAAAACTATCATAGTTTATAAAATACAATTACTTGGCACATACAATTAAAGGAGGGCTCTGTTTTGGATTTATTGAATACGATTACCCTGACACAGCTGAACTACTTCTATACCGTCGTTAACTCTAAATCGGTCCATGAAGCGGCCAAAAAACTATTAATTACACAACCCAGCCTTTCCGTGGCTTTAAAAAATTTAGAAACCGAATTACAACTGTCCCTCTTCGATAGAAGCAAACGTCAACTGACATTAACCGAAACGGGCAAGCAATTTTACATGGAAGTAACGGCTCTATTAAATCACACAGCTAACTTGGAGGATCGCATCAAGCTGTTACAGAAAGGTCGCCAATTTATTCGCTTAGGCGTAGCCCCTATGATGAGTCCCTTTATATTTCCGGTCATCTTTAACCATTTTCAAAAAGCCTATCCCCATATAGAGTTTGAAGTTTATGAATCCGGCGTTCTTCGCTTAAAACAAATGCTAAAAGAACAAAAATTAGATATAGCATTCCTCATTGAAAATGAATCAGACGCCCAATTGTTAGACTTTACTACATTATTGAAAACCGAATACCATCTTTATGTCGGTCCGGACGATCCGTTGGTGAAACTTGCCGAAAGTCGCCCGAATCATCTGCTCACCTTAAATGATTATAAAAATATCCCTATGATTTTTTACAAAGAAACATCCTATATACAGGCCATCATTACCAAGTATTTCCAGCTCTATAACGTGAACCCTAGAATCCGCTTACGCACGAATCAAATCCACACTATCAAGCAATTAGTCGGAAGTTCGGCTGCCGCTGCCTTTATGACCGACAAAGTTGTTACCCCTAAAGATAATTTGGTTCGTCTCCTCACAGATATTACCTTCCCTATCACCATTGTTCTGGCAACGAATAAACAGACTGTTCGGACACCGGCCATGCAGGAATTCATTCAGTTTTTTGAAAACAATAAGGAACTTATCTAAAGCAATATCTATATAACCTAAAAAGTGACTGTAACTAAATGCTTATTCGCATATTAGCTACAGTCACTTTTTATATATCACTATTAAATTTCACTACCAAAGCATATCGATCTGCTTTTACCAAAGGCCCAATACCTTCCACCAGACGGAGCCAATGCCAAACCAGATTACTATATTAATTACAGAGACTTGGAAGCCCAACTTCCACCACGTCGACTGTGGTACATAACCTGCCCCGAAGTAAATCGGCGCCGGCGCCGCTGCATAATGAGTCAGCGACATACATAAATTAGAAGCAAAGGCAAACACCAATACTGCTAAATAGGCCGGTGCGCCGGCTGCTACAGCGATTGTAATAAAGGTCGAGTACAATGCTGTAATATGAGCCGTCAAGCTGGCAAAGCCGTAATGAATATAGAAGTAGATGAGCAATAGAATAACCAAGGTTGCGAGCCAGGATACACCGACTAAAGCACTGCTGATATGCCCCGACATCCAATCGATGACGCCGGATTTAGCCAACTGACCCGCTAAGCCTACCAAAGTCCCCATCCAAACGAGAGTATCCCAAGCACCTTTTTCATCCAATACATCCTGCCAAGACAAAATTTTGGTTACCAGCATACTGGACACGCCCAATAAAGCAACTACGGTTGCATTTAAGCCCGTAAGGTTCGATGTGCTCCACAACAACAACGCCCCTACGAATATAAAGGCTACGGCTTTTTCAGCATAACTTATAGGTCCCATCTCCGCCAACTCTTGCTGTGCCAAGGCTTGTGCTTCCGGCGTCTTCTTCAATTCCGGCGGATACACTTTATACAGATAATACGGAATCACGGCCAACGCAATGAGACCGGGCACGATGGCAGCCAACGCCCAAGTGCCCCACGTCATATTAATACCCAAAGCCTGACTGGCCAACAAGATGTCCAATGGGTTCCCTGCCATCGCCGTCATAAACATAGCCGATGTTACGGTGTTCCCCTGATATTCAGCTTGTATCAAAAAGGCGCCAACCCGACGAGGATTTTTATTCGGTTCGGAATCAAAGGCCGACGCCAAGCCCCTTACGATAGGAAACAATATACCGCCGGCGCGCGCTGCATTGGACGGTGTGGCCGGACTGATAATCAAATCGCTCAAAATAATCGTATAGGCCAACTTTAACGTGCTCGTTCCCATTTTAGTAATTAACCAAAACGCAATACGGCGACCGAGCCCCGTTTTTATAAAACTCTTCGCAAACAAAAAGGCTGCCACAATTAACCAAATACTGCTATTGCCAAAGCCGGCTAACGCTTGACTCGGTTTTAAAACATTCGCTAATTGGGTGATTGTAATACTGATTAATGCAATGGCGCCGATCGGCAGCGGTTGCATTATGAACCCAATAATCGTACTCAAAAATATAGCCAGCAAATACCATGCCTTCGTGGACAAGCCTGCCGGCACCGGTAAAACGGCTATAATAACACCGACCATAATCGGTATTATCCAAGACGCTATCGTTTTACTCTTATTGTTCATAACTATCCCTATGTCCCTAATCTAAAGGTATGACCTCTAATCACACGAACGTAAATAGCGCTCTACGCTTAATCACGTTTATATTTTGCTACTTCTTGTTTCTGCAATACATTGCCTTCTGTATCAATCCCTACGATTACGCGGAAACGATCAAAGTATAACTTTTTAATAGACTCAGTGCCCAATTCAGGATACAGAACAACTTCAGCCGACTTAATGCGAGCCGCGTTGATGGCTGACGCACCGCCTACACCTAATAAGGATACACCACCGTATTTTTTACATAAATCAGCTACGTAAGGTGCGCGGTCGCCTTTCCCCAAGAAAGCTACGACGCCCAATTTGAACATCATTTCTACAAACGGATCCATACGCGCCGCAGTTGTAGGACCATTGGAGTTAAATACCTGGCCCGGTTGCGGTGGACATGGACCGGCATAATATACCAATTGATTGGTTCAGTCTAACGGTGATTCTTCGCCGGCTTCCAACAAATCCTGAATACGTTTATGAGCCGCATCACGACAAGTATATACATAGCCGGATAAATATAAAACGTCCCCTACTTTTAATTGTTTTACAAATTCTTTCGTTAATGGTAATTGTACATCCCGTTCCATAATAGCCTCCTAAATAACTTCACTTGCTTGACGTGCTGCATTACATTGGAAATTAATAGCTACCGGCAAGGCTGTAATATGTACACCATGATAGTCAATATGCACATCCAACGCCGTTACCGTACCGCCCATACCGATAGGACCAACGCCCGATTTATTAACTGCTTCCAAGAATTCTTTTTCTAATTCAGCATAGTATGGATTTGGATTGTGTTCACCGATAGGACGAAGTAAGGCTTTTTTCGCCATCCAAGCGCAGGTATCCATGGTGCCGCCGATACCGATACCGATAATATACGGCGGGCAAGGATTACCGCCTACTTTAGCTACGGTTTCAAGTAAAAATTGTTTTACCCCTTCTTTGCCTTCGCCCGGTAATAATACTTTAAAGGCACCCATATTATCACTGCCGCCGCCTTTAGGCATAACCGTTACTTTTACTTGATCGCCCGGTACGATTTCAACATGCAACATAGCCGGTGTATTATCATTGGTGTTTTCACGATTCAACGGATCCGCTACTACCGATTTACGTAAATAACCGTTCGTATAACCGCGACGAACCCCTTCATTAACGGCATCTTCCAGTGGCATACCTTCCCAAGCCACTTCCTGGCCACATTCTAAGAGTACAACAGCTACGCCGGTGTCATGGCAACATGGCAATTGTTCTTTTTTAGCAAATTCACCGTTTTTAACAATAATTTCCAAGGCTTTTTTGCCAATTGGCGACTCTTCGTTTTCAACGGCTTTACGGAATGCATCCATTACATTATCATTCAATTCACAGCAGGCTTTGATACACAACTTTTCAATGACAGGAATTAAGGCTTCTGTCTGTAATACTCTCATGTTAACCCTCCTAATTTGAAATACACTAAACTTTTATCCATTGTGTTGTAACAACTTTTGTTAGCACAAGCATAACAAGACTATAACTTTTTTGTGAAATATGTTATAATAATTATGCAATAAATTTAATTTATAGGACTAAATATAATTTATATATAGTTCATCATTATATTCGCAATATGTATATTTAGCGTATCATTGTATTCGCACTATACAGCAAGGATGGTACTATGGAGTTAAAACAATTAGAATTTTTCATTTCAGTAGCCGAACTGGGTAACATGACTAAAGCCGCACAGCAACACTATGTATCACAACCTAATATTACCGTTGCCATAAAAAAGTTAGAGGATGAATTAGGCGTTGAGTTGTTTAAAAGAGAGTATAAAAAGATGACCTTGACTGAAAAAGGGCACCAATTTTATACTTCGATTAAACACGTATTGGCGGAGCTGGAAAACTCAGTGGCCGAAATAAAAGATGAACGGCATAAGCTCTCCGGCACAGTAACCATCGGTATCCCGCCGATGATTAGTGCCTATTTGTTCACTCCGTTACTGAATCACTTCCGCCAAGAATATCCCCAGTGGGAGTTAAATGTCCTCGAAGAAGGCTCTGTCGGTGTGTCTGAACGCGTGTTAGCCGATGAAGCCGATTTGGGGATTGTCATTATCGATAATATATCGCCGAAGCTGGAAGCGATGCCCCTCTTTAAAAGTGAACATAAATTATGTATTCCCAGCGGACATCCTTTTCACAGCCTCGCCCAAGTTCCCTTTGATAAACTCAAAGAAGAATCCCTCATACTGATGAAAATAGACTCGGTTCATCGTAAAAACGTATTAGCCAACTGCGAAGCATGCGGCTTTTTGCCTAAAATTGTACTCTCGTCCAATCAGATTAAAACAAATATTGATTCCGTAGCCAAAGGCGTGGGGCTCTCCTTTTTATTGGATATAGCCAAATTAGAGCGAAATGATGTCCAACTGATTTCCATGGATCCACCCCTTACCGTGACCATCGGGTTAGTCTTTCGCAAAAACAAATACCTATCCTACGCGATGAAAGATTTAATCAATTTCATCAAACACTTCCCGTATCCGCAAAAAATAAATTGAGCCAAAAAAACGGGCTTATAGGACAAAAAGTGTGTGTGGCTT
>NZ_HF986197.1:4990-23391 GCF_000431435.1 Veillonella sp. CAG:933 | reverse complement strand
AAGTGTTCAATTTCATATTGCAATTTACTAAAGTATTTACAAACATAACCAAAGTTGATAAAATATAAAAAGACATTTGCGGCCGTAGTTCATCGGTAGAACGACGGCTTCCCAAGCCGTAGAGGTGGGTTCGATTCCCATCGGCCGCTCCATAATTTTAACAATCAAAAAGCCATTAGGATTAACTAAACGTTAAAATCCTAATGGCTCTTTTATTTCTTTATTTTTATCTGTGTTATTCTATATTTTTCGGATTCCCCTATACCATTCGCTTACGGTTCCACACTTTACGTTTCCGTTGTGCATTTACATATCTAATCCGATACACGATATTTTTCAAAACATTGGCAATCATGATGAGCAAAGCCCCGATTAGCCCTTGACCATCCATGACTTCATTAAGGAAGAAGTATGCCAAAATGGCCGCAAAGACCGGTTCCATGGAGAAAATTAAACCCGTGCGGGACGGCGATAAGTAACGCTGTACGATGCTTTGCATAACGAAGCAAAAGGCACTGCATATAACGGCTAAGCCTAAAATAGCTCCCCACTGCATGCCCGTTTGTGGTAAATGAGGTGTTTCAAAAATAAAAGCGCTAAGCCCGCTGAATATAGCAATGGCTCCAAACTGCATCAATGTAGCCGGAAACATATCCTTCTCATTGGCCATCCGACCGACGACTACAATGTAAACGGCGTAACCGAAGGCGCCCCACAAACAATAAAGAGCCCCTATATCGAGGGATAAACCGTCTTTGACAGTAAAGAGCACTAAGCCCACAAAGGCCAATGCAATACTTAAGATGGTAAGCATAGGCGGCATCTTACGCTGCCAGACACCTTCTATAATCGGCACTAAGACCACCGCCGTAGTTCCTAAGAAAGCAGCCGTAGAGGCAGTCGTATGTTTTAGCCCCACAATCGTGCCAATTAACGAAGCATAGACCATAAATCCGAGAAATAATCCTTTAGCGACCGTTCGTTTGGAACAAATGTTTATTGTTTTTAAAAGTAACGGTAATACACATACAAAGGCAATTGTGAATCGTAAACACATAAGCGTAAACGGATCCACACCGGTCAGCGCAATTTTCATCAATAAATAGGATGAACTCCATGAAAACGTAACAAACAGCATCATTAGCTCAGCTTGCTTTACGGACATTTCCAATCTCCTCAATCCATCATATAACACACACTCAAATTATAACTGCATATTGCAAAAACGATTTGCCCACACAATAGTGCAACAAATCGTAATTACAAAGCACAATATTAGCGCTACAAACCTAACAGAATTTGTTCACGCTCAATACACATTAGCTACTCTTTTATCCTAGTGTATATCATCTGAAAAATAAAAACAAGCTAAATTCTTATGCTTAAAACCTATTAATTTAATGAGACTTTGCCCGTTTCCAGAGTAAAACTGCCGTCCTGATTGCGAATTTCCAATTCTTCTTTTTGCGCTTTCAAAGCCGGATCATTAGGTGTTCCCAATAAACGACCATATAAGAAGTGATAGCATACAAAGGCAACCAGTGCCACAATAACGGTTAGTAAGAACATATTGGTAAAACCTACGATTTCCTTAACCCCGCCTAATACGTAAGGGCCAAAACCAAGACCGATATCAAGGGCAATAAAGTAAGTGGATGTAGCAATCCCGATGCGATGGAACGGCACCATTTTTACCACCACGGCCTGTCCGTTGGACATGTACGTGCCATATCCGAGACCCACAAAAACGGCGGATAATAAAATCATCCACGATGCATCGGCAAAAGCCAATAATAATATACCGATAGCCAGCGAAATAAAGCAAGGATATAATACATAGTTTTCACCTTTGCGGTCAAAGATGAGTCCCAAGGATGGTCGTGTGAGGGTAATTACCACTGCATACACAACGAAGAACCAGGTACCGGCCTGTACCATATTAATATCACGGGTATAAGACGCCATAAAGCCTAAAATCCCCGAATATGCAAAACCGACAAGAACCGAAATCAATGTGATGGAATTAACGCGCGGTTCCAAATAATCGGAAATACGGCGCCCCGATTCTTCTTTTTTAATAGCTTCACTGAACTGAGGTTCTTCGTATTTCATGCTCAACGCAGCAATCACACAAAGGATTACAAGACCAACACAAATTGCCACAATAGTACGGAATTCCGTAAGTGACAAAAGAAAAATCCCTAAGAACGGGCCGATAGCGGCTGCCAAACTGGTACTCAAACCATAATAGTTAATCCCTTCACCGCGCCGTGCTTTCGGAATAACACTGGCCACGATAGTGCTGGTTGCGGTTGAAGTAATCCCGTAAGCAAAGCCGTTAATAAAACGAATCGTATCAAGCACAATCAAATTAGGAATATAAAAATATAACGCCGTAGATATTAAGTAAATTCCCAAACCTACATAAAGTACTTTGCGACTCCCTAAGGTACTTACAAAGCGTCCTGCAAAAACGCGGGCCACTACAGTACCAATAATATAAATCCCTACAGCCAAACCGGCTTGACTTGAAGTAGCATGCAATGTATCTTTCGCTACCACCGCAATAATTACGATTAATAAATAATAAATCAAAAATACCAATAAATTAATCACTGTGTCCAGCACAAACGGCAATGTCCACAGTTTCTCTTTGTGAGCCTCCATACCTAATAGCATCTCCTTGAAAAAAACATCGACATGAAATTGTACGTACTACAGTGGCTAATTATATTCGTTTAAACAATTTATGTAAAATTACAAAAGAAAAACTCAGTCATAAATTTTATAAATAACCAATCACAAGCGCAAAAAAGACCGTAGTATCTATAGTTATAACCACAGATACTACGGTCTTTATTTTAGATTATCTAATTACCGAGCAAAAATTATATAATCTTAAGAAACTGCGTTTCTCTTATAAAATGGAACGATAGATTTCTTCAATTTCAGCTTGAGATACGTCGCGTGGGTTGCCTGGCGTACAAGCATCGTTTTTAGCGGATTCAGCCAAGAACGGAATGTCTTCTTCTTTAACGCCGGCTTCTAACAAGCTCTTAGGAATTTCTACATCGTCAGCTAACTTCTGGATAGCGTCGATAGCCGCTTTCTGGTATTCTTCTTTACTCATGCCGTCAACATTCTGAACGCCCATAGCTTTAGCAAGATCGCGATATTTTTCACCGGTTGCCAGAGCATTGAATTTCAATACAGCCGTAAGCATCATAGCGCAAGCTTTGCCATGTGGAATGTCATACAAAGCGCTCAAAGGATGTGCCATGGAGTGAACGATGCCGAGACCTACGTTGGAGAAGCCCATACCGGCAATGTACTGACCAAGAGCCATAGCTTCACGGCCTTTAGGGTCGCCGGCTACTGCATCACGAAGGGAGCGTCCGATGATTTCGATAGCTTTCAAATGAAGCATGTCGGTCATTTCCCAAGCACCTTTAGTGATGAAACCTTCAACTGCATGAACTAAAGCATCCATACCGGTGGAAGCACATAAGCCTTTAGGCATACCCATGGATAAATCAGGGTCAACGATAGCTACGATTGGAATATCATGAGGGTCGGCACATACGAATTTACGACGTTTTTCTTCGTCAGTAATTACGTAGTTAATAGTAACTTCAGCGGCTGTACCGGAAGTAGTTGTTACCGCGATAATAGGTAAGCATTTGTTCTTAGTATCAGCAACACCTTCAAGGCTGCGAACATCAGCAAACTCAGGGTTTGTCATGATAATAGCAATAGCTTTACTGGTATCGATAGTGCTGCCGCCGCCGATAGCTACGATACAATCAGCATTTGCTTTTTTACAAGCTTCTACGCCGTCTTGCACGTTCTTAATCGTAGGGTTTGGTTTTAAATCGTCAAAAATTTCATAGTCTACGCCGGCTTCATCCAATAAAGCAGTAACTTTAGTAGCTACGCCGAATTTAATCAAGTCTTTACCGGTGGTAACCAATACTTTTTTCAAATTGTTGGCTTTTAATTCGCCTACAATGTTATTGATTGCACCAAAGCCAAAGTAGGATGTTTCATTAAGAATCATGCGATTAACCATTTGTGTTGCCTCCTAATCGAGAGAAATTAGAATTTACTTTTTGAAAAAATTGCCTTGCTTATACATTTCTGTATATGAACCCGGAATTCCTGCGGGAGTCATTTTAATTTGGTGCCACAACGTGCCGATGCAGCGTCATGGCACCTATATGAAACCCTTACAAAGGTTACATAACTGATTTTATTTTTTATTACGCCATAAAGCATCGGCTACCGGAGCTAATGCTTCTTTTTGAGCATCTGTCAACGGTTTGATAGGTACACGGCAGTTTTCCTGCATAGGTGCGCCTAATTCTTTAAGAGCCCATTTCATAACCGGATTAAATGGTACATGCACTTCATAGAATGCAAAGTAAGCATCAATCTTTCGCTGTAATTCTTTTAAAGCACCTAAATCTTCAGCATCCAATGCTTTGATTACATCGGCACACATTTTCGGATCCACATTGGATTGAGCGCCGATACAGCCGTCACCACCGGAGATTACCGATGGGATACAGTTGTTGTCATAGCCTGTGTACACTTTGAATTCTGGATATTTAGGTTTTAAGAACTGAATATAGCGTTGCGTATGACGCAATACCGGATGTGTATCTTTAACACCTACCAAGTTATCGTGTTTTTCACGAAGGCGAAGCAATGTTTCAGCCGGAATATCAAAACCGGTACGATCGCCATAATTATAGATATATACCGGACCATCAATGGCGCTCAACACTTCATCAAAGTAAGCAAATACATCATCGCCGTTACAAGCGCTGTAGTATGGACCTACAATAATAACCGCATCGGCACCGGCTTTAAGCACTTCATTGGAAAGCTGAATAGTTTCCGCTTTTACCATACGACCGGTACCGGCGATAACTTCCCAACGGCCTTTACCGTATTCAATGGCATCCAAGATAAATTCCTTGATTTCATCATATGAAAATGCATAGAATTCACCGGCGCTGCCACCGGCCAATACGCCGTCAATACCGGCTTCAATCAACTGATCGTAAAATGCATGCATCTGATCGTAGTTAACTGTTTCGTCCGCATTCATCGATGTCAAAATCGGACATATATATTTTGCTTTCACAAGCCTTACCCCCTACTTCTTATTCAAATCGTATACCATTTCCATGTCGGCCCACCATTCATTTTTCTGAGCGCCTTCGATACGAGTTTGACACGGATCGGTTTCACGCCACCAACGCTGTGTTTCCGGATCGTTGGCCATTTTTGCCATATCGTATTCAAAATCATCGCCTTCATAGACCATAATTGAAAACAGCAAATCATCACGATTGAAAATCTGATAGTGTGTAATACCGCATTCACGAATCATTTTATTTACACTGGCGAATGGGTCGGCATGTAATGCCTTGTAATATTCCGCTTTTTCAGGGCGAAGTTTAATTACGCTGGCAAATACTTGAGGTTTATTTAATTTATATAATTTTTTGGCATTTTTAGAGAAAATATCAGGATCATCATGGAAGTATTCACGTACGGAGTTTAAATGATCCTTAAAGTTAGAATACAATTCCACAACCGGGAAGTTTGATGCATAAATTAAGCGACTATGGTCAAAAGTACCGGAAATAAAGTCTAATAAGTTCTTAACAAATACCTTATCTTCCGTAGCATAACCGGATACTTTACAGTATACATTCGGCAAGGATGCCAACTTAGTCATCGCTTCTTTGTAATCCGGCGTCAATTCCGTTACGTTACCGCAATGGTTGATAACTAATTTTAAGTCCGGAACTTGTGCTGCGGCCTGATAAATATCAATCAATTCTTCTACACGGTTACAGCTTTCAAAAATTAAGCCTTTATCAGCCAATACTTCGAGGCCTTCAATGAAGCTGCGTTCCAAACAACGGCCCCGTGGGGAGCTGTCGATGTGAAGCGGTTCACGTACACCTACGATGCCGGCCGGCAAACGAACATGACCGCTCAAATTACGAGCGCGCATAATTTTTGCCAAAATCTTAGGACTGTTCAACTTGAAGATAAATTCATCTTCTTTAATCGCGTCGTCGCAGTCCACTTCGATATAGATGCCCCCTTTAAAGTCTACGCCGGCTTTGGCGTATTCTCTAACCAGGTCATCCATGGAAAAGCTCTGCTGAATTACCCCTTTGCAGGAATTCAACCAAGGTAAATGTAATACATCCAAGTCCCATATATGTAAATGGGAGTCTACAATTTCCAACATGTTACCGTCTCCTTTAATGTAAGACATTCTTATAGCTTATTTATAATCAATTTTTAGCCATATAAGTGGATTGCCGACATTTCAGCCGGCAATCCTTGTCAGTACGTATTAGTCTTTAGATACACCATTCAAACCGTACCAAGCTACATATAAGAAGCAAGGTAATAAGAGTAAGAAGCTGGCACCGGTACCCCAGTGGTCGGCTACATAACCCATGAAGAACGGCATGAACGCACCACCTACGATACTCATGATTAACAAGCTGGCTGCTTTTTTAACTAAGCTGTTAGGAATTTTCACAACAGACAAAGCGAAGATTGTTGGGAAACTGATAGACATGAAGAAGAAGGATAACCAGAGAACGATAACGGCCGGTAAGTCATGTACGAATTGTAACACAACCATAATCCCTGCATTGATCAAGGAGTAAGTAGCCAAGATTACGTTACTTTTAACCTTTTTCATGATAGGTGTTGTTACGATACGACCAAGTAAGAAGGCTACCAAGGCGATACTGAAGAAGTAAGCCGCTTCATGGTCAGCCAAACCATGCCAGTGTTCTACGGAGTAGTTAATGAAGAATGCGCCGGCACCTACTTGTGCAGCAATATACAAGAACTGAGCAATAACACCTAAACGGAAATGACGGAAGGAGAATAATTTACCATAAGAGCTGTCAGTATCTTCTTCTACAACATCACCGGCTGCTTCGCTAACTTCAGCACCTTCCGGCATGCGTGTAAACACGAAGAGTGCCAATACAGCAAGTACTACTACGGCAATCCCTACATATACCATCTGAACGTTGGCCATGTTTTGGTCAATGTTGCCGTGGGATAAGGACAAGAACAATACGCCGCCAACGATTGGTCCTAAGAACTGGCCAACACCGTTGAAGCTTTGTGCCATGTTGATACGGAACGCCGCATCTTCATCACTACCTAATTTGGTAATGTACGGGTTGGCATTTGTTTCCAAGCTGCCGAGACCGCAGGCGATAATAAAGAAGGCTAATAAGAATAAGTTAAAGCTTTGTTCGTTACTGGCCGGGATAATAAGTAAAGCGCCTAATGCATATAAGGCCAGACCCATAATGATACCGCCTTTGTAGCCGAATTTAGTAGCTACCATGGAGGCCGGAATTGCGATTACGAAGTAACCGCCGAAGTAAGCTGCTTGCAATAAGCCGGATACGGCTTTAGTAATACCCAAGTGATTTTGGAAGTTTTTATTCATAACGTCCAAGAGGCCATAACTGAAACCCCAGAGGAAGAATAAAGAAGTTACTAACCAAAACGCGATTTTAATGTTTCTGCTGGTAACGAGTTTACCTGCGGCACCTTGTTGATTCATGTACAGTACCTCCTATTAGCTCAACGCACGATCGAGATGAACATAGCCGCCATCTACGAATACCCATTGACCGGTAGTATGCGAGGATTTAGGCGATAATACGAAAACTGCTGTGTCAGCAATTTCTTCGATTGTTGTGAAACGACGTTCCAACGGAATTTTGTCGGTAATAACTTTTTTACGAGCTTCCGGATCGTCAAATGTTTTAATCCAATTAGCGTATAAAGGTGTCCAGCATTCGCTGACTACTACACAGTTGCTGCGTACGCCGTCATCCAATAAAGCGGCTGCCCATTCACGGGTAAGACCCAAGATAGCACCTTTAGCGGCTGCATAAGCACTGGTTTTACCTTGACCGGTTAACGCCGTTTTGGATGTGATGTTCAAGATAGAACCTTTGGATTTACGCAAGTAGTCTACCGATGCGTGTACCAATTCATAGTAGTGAGTCAAGTTACCATGAATGCTCTTTTCAAATTCCTGCCAAGATGTAGTGTCGAGGTCTTTGTTGTCATTGGCACCGGCATTATTTACAATACCGTAGATGCCACCGCGACGAGCTGCTACATCGTCAACGATGCCTTTGATTTTGTCAGTGTCGTTTAAGTCAATTTGAATGAATTCATAGTTAGTCGTGATAGCTTCCATATCTTTTTTGAATTCGTCAGTGATTGGCGAACGGGAAAGAATAATAGGAATCGCACCTTCACGGGCCAACGAAAGGGAAATACCACTGCCGATGCCTTTACCGCCACCGGTTACAAATACAACCTTGTCTTTTAATTGCAAATCCATGATACATACCTCCAATTTAAATTAACACTCTATACACCTATAAACCAACTAAGTCGCGTACCTCTTACCGGACTTACTGTTTATATTCCTTGGAAACACGGCCGACTCGATTCACACACAATCTCATCTGCCATGCGTACGGCCTGCCGTACTATACGGTTGTGGCCAAGCGCCAAATTGAAAAGTCATTCTGTTCATTATGTTCTGCTTTTGTTAGTTTGCCGTCAGCCACTTCACAAATAGCATCTACAATTTCATAACCCACTTCTTTAATTGTTTGTTTACCGTCCACTACGGTGCCCGCATTTAAGTCGATAGCATCATTCATATTGTTATATGTAAAGGTGTTGGACGATACTTTGATTGTCGGTGCAATCGGGCTGCCTGTCGGCGTGCCGCGGCCGGTTGTAAATACTGCAATATTACATCCGCCGGCTACCATGCCGCTCAATTGTTCAATATCATTGCCCGGTGTATTCATAAAGGTTAAGCCTTTATCCACAATCGGTTTTGCATAATCTTTTACGGCCACTACCGGACTGTTACCGGCTTTATAAATACAACCTAAAGATTTTTCTTCAATACTGCTGAGGCCGCCTTCTATGTTGCCCGGACTTGGGTTAGCACCGCGAATATCCGCATTGGAGTCGATAACTTCTTGTTCAAACCCTTTGATGGTACTCATGATTTGTTCACTCACAACACCATTGATACCGCGTTTTGCCAAGATATGTTCTGCCCCGATAAGTTCGGTTGTTTCCGCCAAGATTACGGCCCCGCCGTGACTGACTACGATATCAGAGGCTACGCCGAGCGCCGGATTGGCACTTAAACCGGAGAAGCTGTCGCTGCCGCCGCATTCCGTACCGAGTACTACATCCGCCAAGGTACCTTCACTGCGTTCTTCTTTTAACGCTTCGGCCAACATATTTTTAACAATTTCTGTGCCGCGACGAATACTCTTTTCCGTACCGCCGGTGGCCTGAATATTGAAAAATTCTACTTTCTTATACGGTGCGCGCGCTTTAATTTCTTCAGCTACGGTGTGAGCCTGCACTACCTCACAACCGAGGCCGACTACCAAAACGCCATATACGTTTGGATTAGCTGCGGTGCCTACAATAACATCTTTCGTCTGATCCGCATCATAGGAAAGTTCGCTGCAACCGTGTTGATGATTTACATATACAACTTTGGTGTCATCACGACGTTCTACATCGCTGTACATAACACCGTTGGCAATACGTTCTACCACTTTGTTGGCGCAGTGAACACTTGGGATTACCAAGATATGATTGCGGAAACCGAAGCTGCCGTCACTGCGGCGATACCCGGTCAATTTATAGCTGTCTTTACCTTTTTCAATATTTGTTTTACGTTCTACATCTTGATCAATATCGCGAACTTCCGAATCCAAGTCGCCGCGACCGCGTTCGCCTTCGATATTGTGAACATGAACCCATTGGCCCGGTTCAATATCTACTTCAGCTACACCGATATGGGAATCATATTTAATAACGGGACTGCCTTTGGCGATTCGTTCCGTCGCAAATTTGTGACCTTTTGGAATCGGTTCTTTAATCACTACACCAAGAACCTCTTCGCCAACTTGTAAGGGCTCAATAGCTGTTGCTACATTATCAATTGAGCCTACATGAATACCTTTCATCTGTTACACCTCCACAATGCACTTGTTTACAGGTTTAAGCCGGTCATTACCAAGCTTCTAAAAAGAGTAACTTCTTCACACACATTTTGTATATTTTCACAAACTTGTACTTATATACATACTTTTAATCACAGTCTAAATTCAACCTGTTCGCATATAAGAATTGTGTTTGTGTTTCGTATATACAAACACAAATATTATTTACGTACTATTTATGTTCTTATCATATACTTATCATACGTAAAAGTCAATAATATTCGTATATACGCAATAACTATTTATCATAATAACAATAACCAAAGGCAGTAAATTGCGAAAATCATATTATAGTATGCATATACAAACAAACGTGATACAATATATATGCAAATTATATACGTTAAAGATTTTGGCATAATATATTACCTTTAAATAAAACAATATTGAGAAAGGAGGTTTTTAATATGCCTTCAAAAAAATTAATTAAACATGATGCCTTGCCCTCCGATTGCACGCCTTCGCCCACACAACATAAACCGACTTTGCGAGTTATTAAGATTCTTGAAACGGTGGCCGGCAGTAACGGGTTAACCCTATCGCAAATTGCTACACAGCTCGATTGCCCAAAAAGTACGCTCACCCCTATTTTAAAAACATTAGTAGATAATAACTTCTTACTCTGCGAAGACGAGTCTCTAATATATACTATTGGTAAACAGGCCTTCATCATCGGCAATACGTACCAGCATAACGGTGATATTTTGACACTCATTAAGGACCAAATGGAGACTATGTCTTCCTTGTGTAAAGAAACCATCCATCTGGGTGTCTTGGAAGGCAATGAAATTATGTACCTGCAAAAGGTAAACAGTCCGAAACCATTACAGCTGATTTCCTCCATCGGTAAACGCTTACCGGCTTACGCCACCGCTTTAGGCAAAGCCTTATTATACGACCACTCCTTGGAGGACTTACGTCAATTGTTCCCGAATTCATTACCGCCGTTAACCGAGAATACCATTCCTACGGTAGATGCACTCTATCAAGATATCCATAAAGACGCCAATGATGAATTTACTTACGAAGAAGAGGAAATCACGAAATACGCCCGCTGTATTGCCATGCCACTGCGCGTAAACAACCAAATCGTGGCCGCCCTCAGCATTAGTTTCATCGTCTTTGACGCTACACCGGAACACATTACGAACATAAAATATATTTTAAGACGCTTCGGTACCGTCATTGCCAAACTCATGGAAACTAAAAACTTCCAATACTAATTCAATACAGGTATTAATACACAAAAAGTTCCCTATCACAACCGTACTCAATCATGAGTTCAGTCGTAATAGGGAACTTTTATATATGCGTTGCTATTAAAAGTATAATATTTTTACGAGTTAAAGGACATTTCTACGTTTAATTAAAATACGGCAAGCACCTGCAACGAATACACCTAAATATAAATACGCGGTACCCGTTCCGAGAAATCGCAGAAGATTTCATACGGGATGGTGCCAACCAAGGTGGCAATTTCAAGTACAGTTATGCTTTCATCACCTTGTGTGCCGATTAAAACAACCTCATCGCCGGGATGAACCGGTACGCCCTCTGGCATAGCCACCATTAACTGGTCCATGCATACACGGCCTACAATGGGACAGCGACGACCATGAATGAGCACACTGCCGCGATTCGACAAGCTGCGCGGATAGCCATCGGCATACCCTACCGGCACGGTAGCGACCGTGGTCAAACGGTCCGTCGTATAGGTACCGCCATAACCGATGCGTTCACCGGCTTTTAAATGTTGCACATGTACAACTTTGCTATACATACTTAACGCCGGGCGCAAGCCTAAGCGATTCGGCACGTCTAAGGATGGCATGATGCCATACTGAATAATACCGGGACGCGCATCGGTAAATAAACTATCTTTAACCGACAACAAACCGGCACTGTTAGCCAAGGAAAAACGGAACGGTTCGGAGCGATGGGCGCGAATCATTTCCACCATATTGCGGAACAAGGCCGTTTGTTGGTGCGCACTGGTTTTATCGGCCGCATCAGCGCTGGCCATATGAGAAAAGAACCCATCCACATGTAAATGCGGATACGCTTCCACTTTTTGCATAAAATCCAAGGCGTGATCCGGATGAATACCGATACGATGCATCCCCGTATCAACGGCAATACAACATTCAATAATCGTATCATGACGGGCGGCACAAGCTTCCAAAGCCGCCAGGTCAGTAGACTCACAGATAGCCGGTCGCGAATTACCTTCCACAATTAAATCAAAAGACTGGGGCAAGGTAATGCCCAATAAATAAATCGGCACCATAATCCCGGCCGCACGAAGTGGTAAGGCTTCTTCCGGAAAGGCTACGGCCAGCGATTCATAGCCTTCTTCTACGGCAATACGGCCTACCATGACACTGCCATGGCCATAGCCGTTAGCTTTAATTACCGCCGTGCTGGTACTCCATTCCGGTAAACTATCTTTGATGCGACGCAAATTCTCACGAATAATGGCCGTATCGATTTCTATGTGGGTCGGTCTCATACGTTAAATTCCTCCTAAGCGACAGCCTGTATGCCAGCTGTCGCATAAGACAATGCATATTACATGTCTATAACATGTATGTTAAGTAGTAAGGTAAAAAAATATATTTTAGTCACGTTTTTATTATACGCTAAAATTCTATAAAATCTACCTTTATTATACATCGCACCGATTACCATAGCAAAAATACCCGAAATCAGATAAAACAGCTTAGCTGAATTATCTGACTTCGGGTAGCTGTAGCAGGATTTCTGGCCGTTATATAACGGTTGAATGCACCTGCTGATTATAATATTGTCTCCGCTTTAGCGCCACATAGCACAATAGGTTTTATAAATAGCCTGAGCCTCTGCCACCGTTACAATTTCGAATTTTACAGTTTCACCCGGTCCCATTTGTGCCAAAATCGGCAAATCAGGGGTGATAACCGTAGCAATTTTAGTATAACCGCCGGTAGTCTGGCGGTCGGCCATTAAAATAATCGGCTGGCCATCGGCAGGCACTTGAATCGATCCAAATACGGCACCATCGGAAATAATATCAGCACCGTCTATGTGATTCAATTTAGCCCCGGCCAAGCGATAACCCATGCGGTCGGACGCAGCGGTAATCTCATAAGGCTCGCTCGTCATAATGGCGTAGCTTTCTTCCGTAAATCTATCCGCCTGAGGACCTAACACAATACGAATTGCCTGCTTAGCTCGTCGTGCCATAGGTGTTTCATACTGAAGAGGCACGGTATAATCAGGTAAAACTGCTCGATTAAGCCCGGTCGCGGCGATTCGTTCATCGCCGAGTATGAGCACATGCCCTTTTTGCAAACGACTGCCACCATAGCCGCCCAACTTTGATTTTACATGTGTAGCCACACTGCCGTTTATTACGGGTACATTAAAACCGCCGCGCACCGCAATATACATGCGTACGCCATTCGTACTGAATGTGGATGATACTACATCACCCGTTTGTAAGCGAATCGCCTCATTCATCGCCACCGGCACATCGTTAACCATAGGTCCCATCAAAGCCCCCGTAAAGGCTACTACACAGGGTTCAACAACCGTAAAGGTAGGACCCATAACGGTACATTCCAAAGCACCCAGATTCATAGGATTACCTACGAGACGTTGCCCTAGTTCGTAACTTTCAAGATCCATCGCACCGGCCACGGGCATACCGTACTGCTGATAGCCCGCCCGACCGCCGTCTTGAACGGTTGTAAAAAAGCCCGGCTGTTCTATTTGCCAATACGCAATAGGCGACACGCCGCTATGAGGATTGCCAATCAAATGAAAGGCATGAGCGGCACCGTTTTTTGTAAAAGTATTATCTACCATGGAGCTCACTCTCCTTACAATAAAATGACTTTACTTCATAGGTCGCCAAATGGGCCTTAATATCTAAAAATTCTTCTTCCGAAACCGGCACATAGCGCACATAATCACCGGCTTCCAAAAGGGTCGGTTTTTCACTGTTGCCATCATATAAACGAACCGGTGTGCGTCCGATAATTTGCCAGCCGCCCGGCGAATCGAATGGATACATCCCCGTTTGTGCCCCCGCAATACCTACAGAGCCGGCCGGGATCAGGGTGCGCGGCGTAGTAAGACGAGGGGTAGCAATACGTTCATCCATACCGCCAAGATAGGTAAAGCCCGGAATGAAGCCCAACATGTACACCAAATAATCGGTACCGCTGTGAATATTGATGACTTCTGACGCCGTAAGCCCTGCATGTTCGGCTACAAAGTCCATATCCATGCCATACTCGCCGCCATACACGGTGGGAATCTCTACGACCCTTACCTTGTCGGCTGCAGCTGTTTCATTCTCAGTTTGCGACGCTGCGCTTATCATGTCGCAAATGGCGTCATAATCTTTTTTCAGTGGGTCATAAATCACTAAAATCGAACTATACGTAGATACCATTTCTTCAATGGTATGGCCCACTTCAGTTTGCAAAGCCTGCACCGTATGACGAATTCTGCGATTAATGGCCGGATCGATTGTATCCCCGAATACGGCCGTTACCGCTTTATCACCTACCGGTGCAAAGCGCAATGTTTCCTGTATAGGTGTCAATACCGCCACCTCCTAATCAATGAGTAGCCCGTTTATTTTTAAGCTACTGAATTAATTTCAAAATACCTTGTAACGAAATATAACCGATGTACGCGGAAATAGCGACTACGGCCCAACCGCTCCACAGTAATATTGGGGAATGCTTATATTCTCCCATAATGTCTTTACGCTTGGCCGCAATCAGCATAACGGCTAAAGTAACCGGCAAAATAAGACCGTTCAACGAACCTGCTACGATGAGGAGCATAGCCGGTTTGCCGATGAGTACCAAGATAACTGCCGACGCAATGATGAACCCGATAATCCAAAGATTTTCGTGGCGTCCCACAGTTTTAAACAGAGTTTTTAAAAATGACACCGATGTGTAGGCCGCGCCTACTACGGAAGTGATGGCGGCACAGAAGAATACTAAGCCGAAAATACGATAGCCGATTTCACCGGCGGCAAAACGGAACGCATCAGCAGCCGGATTGCCTGCATCCAAAGTATAGCCCTGCATTACCACGCCCAATACGGCCAAGAAGAAAAGCACTCGCACCAAGGTTGTTACGCCCATGCCAAGAGTGGCGGAACGACGTACTTGCGATAAATTTTCCTCGCCTACTATGCCGGCGTCAATCAAACGATGACCGCCGGAGAAAGTAATGTAACCGCCAACCGTACCACCAAGTAAAGTAATGGTGGCAAGCCATTCATATTTTAGCGGCAACACACTATGCTTTATGGCTGTCCCTACCGGCGGCGCTGCTACCACGGTAACATAGGCAATTAATAAGAGCATTAAAATCCCTAAGTATTTGGTCACCGCATCCATAGCTTTGGTCGCCTTGTGGGAAATAAAGACAATGACGCCTAAAACGGCTGACAAAACGGCCGCGATATTTGTATCAAGCCCAATCATTACATTAATCCCAAGAGCGGCCCCACCGATATTACCGATGTTAAAAGCTAAACCGCCCAAAGCAACCAGAAAGGCTACAAAATAACCGAGTCCCGGCAATACGCGATTCGCAATATCCTGACCGCGCAACTTGGAAACGGCAATAATGGTCCACACATTGAGCTGCGCTATATACGATAAAATAACGGATGCCACAATAACAAAGGCAAAGTCCGCTCTAAACTGATCCGTAAAAGCCGCCGTCTGCGTCATAAACCCCGGACCGATGGCCGATGTAGCCATCAAAAAGGCCGCCCCGATTAAAACGGACAGACTTTTTTTATTATCATCAACTCGCTTCATAGAAAACCTCCCTTAATACCTCTTTATCCCTAGCCGGCAAAATTAGCCACCGTTAAACCTGCTTTTTCGAGCCCTTCCCGAAGTTCCTTCGTAAAGGCTACCGCCTCCGGATTATCACCGTGAACACAAATGGAATCAGCGACAATCGGAATGGTTTCACCCGTATTAGCCACTACGGTGCCTTCTTTTACCATCTGCAAAATACGGGCCAATGCTTCCTGCGGATCTTTGACAAAGGCACCCGGTTCACTGCGTGGTACTAAAGTTCCTTTAGCCGTATAGCCGCGATCGGCAAATACTTCCTGAATAACCGGAATGTTGCGTTCTTTGGCCATCTCAACCATAACACTGCCACTGAGTGCCATAATGGCAATGCCATCACCCAGCGCTTCTATACCGTCCAATACAGCGGACGCTAATTTCGGATCCACGCAAGCCGTATTGTAAAAAGCACCATGAAGTTTTACATGCTGTAGCGGCACGCCGGCAGCTTTACAAAAAGCCTGCAAAGCCCCTACCTGATAGAGCATATACGCTTTAGCTTCCGCCGGTGTAATCGTCATGTTGCGGCGTCCGAATCCCATTAAATCGGGATAGCCCGGATGAGCACCGACAGCTACGCCTTTTTCTTTACAAAGTTGCACGGTTTTCGCCATGATGAGCGGATCCCCGGCATGCCAACCGCAAGCCACATTGGCACTGGTTACATGCGTAAGCACCGCTTCATCCATCCCCAACGTATAAGTACCGAAACTTTCACCTAAATCACTGTTCATATCCACGCGCATCATAATCGCTCCTTTCTAAACACCTTTCTCTTTTTTCTGCAACCATAGCTTCTATAACCCCATCAGATGTTATTTTAATCTTCTATAGAATATAGTTTAAATAAATTATAGCACTAAATCATGAATGTGCAATTCAAAAATACAAAAATTTTCCCTAAATGGTTAAACAATTTACCTAGCCGATCACAGCCTCGTACGCCTCGCTGATTACAGCCTCATACACCCCGATTACAGCCGTACACATAACCTCCTAATTTTAAGTCTACCGAAATTATCTACTTTCAACGTCCCAAAATCGTCATTTTAAATCAAAGGATTTATGAGTTCCGTCCATAAAAGACATTTGCTTCATTAATAAAACATACAGAATCCATTCAAAATTCCTATCTAATAAAAAACTATTTATATAAGCCTATAAGAACCCCGTCGCGACAAACTACATCGAACTTATTCTCATTTATTATTAATTTTACAAAACTTTTACAGAGGGACATGAAAAACTTTACACAGCTTAGTTATACTGTGTGTACAAACTAAATTGGTAAATACGTCCATTTCTAATTAGGAGGCAATTGAATCATGAACTTCAAACGTAAGGCATTTACAGCAATGGCAGTAGCAAGCGTGTTAACACTCGGTTTACTTGGTTGTGGCAATGACAGCTCTGCCCCTGCAAACTCTCAGGCATTAAAAGGAACCATCACTTCTTCCGGTTCTTCCGCTTTACTTCCATTAGCAAAAGATGCTGCGGCTGAATTCAAAAAGAAACATCCTGATGTATCCATCGTATTGAACGGTGGCGGTTCCGGTACCGGCTTGAAACAAGTTTCCGACGGCACTGTAAACATCGGTAACTCCGACGTTCCTGCTGAAACAAAATTATCCAAAGAAAAAGCAACTGAACTCGTTGACCACAAAGTAGCAATCGTTACTGTAGCAACTGTAGCTAACAAAGATGTTGCTAAAGCAGTTCCAAACTTGACTAAACAACAATTGATCGACATCTTCACCGGTAAAGTAACTAACTGGAAAGAAGTTGGCGGTCCTGACCAGAACGTAGTATTGGTAACTCGTCCTACTACTTCCGGTACTCGTGCTCTCTTCTCTGAATTTGCTCTTGACAAAAACCAAGAAGCTTCCAACAAATCGTTAGAAACTGACGACTCCGGTGCTTTAATTCAGAGTATCGCCAACACTCCTGGCGCTATCGGTTATGTAGCTCTTCCTTATTTGTTAAATAACTCCAGCGTAACTGCTATCTCCATCGACGGCGTGGCTCCTACCCTCGAAAACAGCTACAATGGTTCTTACAAAGTATGGGGCTTCGAACACATGTACACTAAAGGCCAACCTGATGCTCTTCAGAAAGCATACTTAGACTTCATCATGTCTGATGAATATGGTAAAAAATTGGAAGCTCAAGGTTACGGCGTAGCCTCTAAAGTTAAACAGTAAAATAGGGGTAATAATAGATGAACATTGAAAGCACTTTACGCGCCGATAGAATATGGCGTAACGTTATCAGAGGCGCAGGTCTCTTCCTACTGATTATTACAGCAGCGATTGGGATTTTCCTCCTCTATCGTGGTACCGGTACATTCACTATCTACGGGCACAGTCTTTCAGAATTCCTATTCTCAACCCAGTGGCAG
>NZ_HF986197.1:0-4966 GCF_000431435.1 Veillonella sp. CAG:933 | reverse complement strand
AGCCCGCCGACACACTTGCCGGCGGCGGTCACGTAGGAGCCGGCATTTATATTGTCGGCTCTCTTATTACCTGTGCTCTCGCCTTGTTAATGGCAACGCCTGTAAGTATTGCGTTAGCCATCTACATGGCGGAAATTACACCTAGCGTCGGACGTCGTTTCTGGCAGCCGGTGATTGAAATTTTTGTAGGGATTCCTTCAATCATCTACGGTTGGCTAGGTCTTACCATCTTGGTACCTTTCCTTCAGAAGTACACTACAGCTGACAGCGGTTTCTCCGTATTAGCAGCATCCATTGTACTCGCAATCATGATTTTCCCAACGATTACATCTGTAACCATGAACGCCATCAACAGTGTGCCTAAAACATACCGTCAAGGCGCTTACGGCTTAGGTGCTACCCGCTGGGAAGTAATTTACAAAATCGTTTTACCGGTAGCTAAACACGGTATCTTAGCCGGCGTTGTACTCGGCTTGGCTCGTGCCTTTGGTGAAGCCTTGGCGGTAGCCATGGTAATCGGTAAAATGAAAGCCTTCCCTAAATCCTTATTAGATCCTACCGTTAACTTAACCAGTGCGATTGCAGCGGATATGGGCGGTACGATGGAAGGCAGTGAATACAATATGGCATTATGGACCATGGCATTATTCCTATTCGTAATTTCCTTATTGTTCATTTTACTCATTCGCTACATTACAGCTAAAGGAGACAACCTAAGTGAAAGCAAGTAAAGCCATTCCGGGCCCTCGTCGACGGGCTTTATCTACCGACCGCTTGGTTACACTGGGTTTGCATATCCTCGCAGGCGCTACCTTATTACTGTTAGCGGGTTTTGTAGGCCATATTGCCTGGAGTGCCCTAAGTGACTTCAAGCCTGAACTTCTCGCATTCTCACCTACCGGTATCGGTAACCAATTCTTCAATACGATTTATCTCGTGTTCTTAGCCTTACTCATCAGTATTCCCCTCGGCATCGGTGCCGGTATCTACATGGCGGAATACGCAACTAAAGGTAAAGCACAAAAGATTATGCGTATCTCTATTGAAACCTTATCTTCTTTACCTTCCATCGTTCTCGGTTTGTTCGGTTACTTGGTGTTCATCATCATGACCAACTCCCAATGGAACTTATTCGCCGGTGCATTAACGGTATCCATCTTAACCTTACCGCTTATCGCAACTATCACCGAAGACGCCTTGCGCGCCTTACCGGCATCCTATGCAAAAGGTAGTTACGGTTTAGGTGCTACCAAATGGCAAACTATCAGCCGCGTATTAATTCCGGCCGCATTCCCGGCTATTATTACAGGCATCATCTTAGCAGCCGGCCGTGTATTCGGTGAAGCCGCTGCTCTTATGTTTACCGCCGGTATGAGTACCGACATCAATTGGGCCAGCACGGACATTACGTCCCCTACCAATGCGTTCAACCCATTCCGTTCCGGTGAAACATTATCCCTTCAAATTTGGGCGTCCCGCAGTGAATCTTTAGATCCAAATGCAAGTGCCATGGCCAACTTAAGTGCTCTCGTACTTTTAGCGCTCGTTTTCACATTCAGTATCGGTGCTCGTGCCTTGAGCCGTCACCTTAATCGTAAAAACCTAGGAGACAACAAATAATGGAAATTTCTGAAGTAGCAATGCCCAATCAGCAAGTGTTGGTAAATGCCGGTGCTAAAGCTGTAGCCGATCAAGCGGTAGGCAACGCGTTTACAGTAGAAAACCTCGATTTCTACTACGGCACCTTCCATGCCTTAAAAAATATCAACATGAACATTAAGAAGAACGAAATTACTGCATTAATCGGACCTTCCGGTTGCGGTAAATCTACCTTCTTACGTATCTTAAACCGCATGAACGACCTTGAAGGTGATGTTACCGTTAAAGGTAAAATCCTTTTAGAAGGCGAAGATATTTACGCCGACATGGAACCAATCGTTCTTCGTCACCGCGTAGGCATGGTTTTCCAGCAACCTAACCCATTCCCACAAAGCCTTTATGACAACGTAGCCTTCGGCCCACGTTTACAAGGCATCAAAAAAGCAAGCGAACTCGACGAAATCGTTGAAAAAAGCTTGACCCAAGCTTCCTTGTGGAATGAAGTAAAAGACCGCTTACACAAAAGTGCCATCAGCTTATCCGGTGGTCAACAACAGCGTCTTTGCATCGCTCGTACCTTGGCAACTCGCCCTGACGTAATCCTCATGGACGAACCTACCAGTGCGCTCGATCCTATTTCCACTGCTAAAATCGAAGAATTAGCGTTAGAATTAAAAGAAGACTACACAATTGTTATTGTTACACACAATATGCAACAAGCTGCTCGTATTTCTGATAAAACCGCTTTCTTCTTAATGGGAGATTTGGTAGAATATAATAAAACAAAGACTATATTTACCGAACCAACACAGCCAAAAACGGCTGACTACATTAACGGTCGCTTCGGTTGATAACAGGAAACTCCCCGGAACGAACTCAATGCAGTTCGTTCCTTTTTTTCTATCAGAATAAGGAGATAGCTATGAAACAGACCCACCCTTTAATTTATTGTGTAGAAGATGAAGACAGCATTCGCGGACTTATCTCCTATGTGTTAAACGGGCAGGGCTTTGAGGTCGGCACCTTCGAGTCAAGCGGACCCTTTTGGGCCGCCCTGGAAGAACGCCGGCCTCAACTTGTCTTGCTCGACATTATGCTGGAAGGTGAAGACGGTTTATCCATCTTAAATAAACTTCGTGAAAAACCTGCTACCCAGGATTTGCCGATTATTATGATTACCGCCAAAACTTCCGAAATTGATGTCGTGCAAGGTCTCGACGGCGGTGCCGATGACTACATCACTAAGCCTTTCGGCGTCGTTGAACTTGTTTCCCGTATAAAGGCTTTATTGCGTCGTACCCGTCCGATAACGCCACCTAAGAAATCCGTGCTCACTTGTGATGATTTAGTACTGGACAAAGACAGTCGCATCGTCACCCTTGATGGCCAACCTATTGCGTTAACCCTCAAAGAATACGAACTCTTACTCTACTTCATGGAAAACACGGGCATTGCCCTTTCCCGTGAACGCATTATGGAAGTTGTTTGGGGCTTCTCCTATGAAGGCGAATCCCGTACCGTTGACATGCATGTTGTTACCTTAAGACAACATTTAGGCCATGCCGGCCGCCATCTTAAGACTGTTCGCGGCATCGGATATCGTTGGGAGGCCACCATATGAGACAGAAGTTCTTCCGTGCCCTGTTCGGCTTGGGCATGTTGAGTCTCGTAGTCAGCACCGTAATTCTCAGTTATTTATTCTACAATAACTGGAAACATGATTTTCGCACCGTACTCTATACGGAAGGTCGAATTATTGCGTCTACAGGCACATTAACACCGGACCGATTACAAGCCATAGCCCAATCCACCAATAATACCTTGCGTATTACCTGGATTTCCTACGAAGGAAAAGTATTATTCGATTCCGTCCACGATGCGGATTCAATGGATAATCATCTGCAGCGTCCCGAAATATCACAGGCCATCCTCCACGGCGAAGGCAGTGATATTCGTGACTCTTCCACCATCCATGCCATCAGTTACTACGAGGCCATTCGCCTGCCGGATAACTCGATTTTGCGAGTCTCCCGTAACGGTTCTACCGTTTACAAAGTTATCTTAGACGCCGCCCCGGGGCTCTTCCTGCTCTTTGCGGCCATGTCGGGCGGTTGTTATCTCTTAGCCCGGCGTTGGACGGCTGATGCCATCTATCCGATTGAAGAAATCGTTAAAGCCTGGACCTCGCACGGTGATACCAAGCCCGTTATTGACGAGGCGTACAATGAAATTACACCGCTTCTATCGCGTCTGTCTTTTCAAAAAAATGAACTTGAAGCCATGATTTTGCGTCTACAGGCCGAAAAAAATACCCTCCGGTCTATTATGGAAGAAATGGACGAAGGGCTCTTATTGGCCGAATTAGACGGCACCATCATTACATATAATGAACACTTGAAAGAGTTTTTAAACGCTAAAAGCGAATTACACGGCGAATCACTTTTACTGCTTTCCGATGATGTAGAATGGCGCAAAAATGTAATTAACGCCATGCGCAAACATCAGGGCGGCGAATATTTGCTTCATAAAGATAATCAGCATTTTCATATTATCTTCCACATTACGGAAGACGATCGCTACAAAGGTCGCTTGCTTGTTATCATCTCAGATATTACGCAGAGCTATTTAGAGCAACAGCGCCGTCATGAGTTTACCTCAAATGTATCACACGAACTAAAAACACCGCTTACTACCATCAGCGGCTATGCGGAAATTCTTGCTAAGGGTATGTATCCCAACAAAGAAGAAGCGACCCTACTGGGCGGTCATATTCATACCGCTGCCCTTCACATGCAGGAACTAATCGACACTATTTTAAAACTCTCCCGCATCGAAGACGAAGGGTCTGAAGTACTATTTAAACAAACCTCAATTCGCTCCGTCATTAATTCAGCTTGGCAACAATTAGCCACTAAGCGACAGGGCAAAAATATCACCTTGGCCATGACCGGTGAAAGCCCGTCCTTACTTCTCTCCCCTAAGTTGATTGAAGAAGTGTTTATCAATCTCTTTGACAATGCTATTAAATTCAGCAAAAACCTGGATAATCATATTATTGTTAATATTTGCACCAAAGAAAGCTTTACCGTTGTCAGCGTCACCGACGAAGGTATCGGCATTCCTAAAGACAAACAAGCCCGTATCTTTGAACGTTTCTATCAGGCCGATCCGAGCCGCAACAGCAAACGTGAAGGCAGCGGCCTTGGTCTTGCCCTTGTAAAACATATTATGGAAATCCACAGTGGTTCCGTAGCTGTTAAGAGTGAACCGGGTGAAGGAACAACCTTCATTCTTCGTTTCAAAAACAACGACAACTAAATATTATGTAACCAATTAAGGGGCTGTAACGAAATTGAGTTTTTTAACT
>NZ_HF986196.1:1434-5887 GCF_000431435.1 Veillonella sp. CAG:933 | reverse complement strand
TAAAAAACTCAATTTCGTTACAGCCCCTTTTTATGTTTAATAGCATCTTATTTAAATACTATTAAATTAGATTCTTTGATTAGTTTTAATATAGCTAACTGCATTTCTTCGATAGAATGTGTTCTATTACGTGCACAATCTTGTGCCTGTTTATTACAAATAAGGCAAGAACGATATTGTTGACGGGATAATTTGTGTCCTTTCGGATCAATAATATCAATATCAAATAAACGACCTAAGGGATGTGTATTTTCTAAGGTAATCGCTTCGTTTTTTACGTCATCGGCATTACCGTCAAAGGCACAGATATATTCATTCCCGGTTATTTCATTACTATAATGTTCCTGTAAAATATGAATTTGATGATTGTTGAATATAGCGTTAATGGATTTTATGCCTATATAAAATATATCAGATAAAAGACTGTTGTTTTTTATAGGGCCCGGAATATTTAAAGTAAATGAAAGTAACGGTGCGTGATATTTTTCAAATAGAACGTTTTGTAACATAGCCCTATGCTCACGACAACGCATCATGTCATTAAGCTCTACTTGTGTGCCCTCATTTAAGCGAGTCAGTAAAGTTTTAAAATCAATAGTGTATGACATTTTGGCTCTCCTTTATTTTCTGTATGATAGGTTGTGCCTCTTTACGTTGCAGGAATGAGAATGTCGATACAGGAGTTAAATTTTTAACTAATTCCCAACTATCCTGTCTAATAGCTTCACGAACATGAGAAGCACTGACGATTATGTTATCTTTGGTAAAACGGGAAACTATATGGTGTTCAATATAGGCTTTTTTTAATTCTTGAGCCATCGTTTCATTATACAGTTTTGTTACTTGGCTAAACGGCTCCTCACCAACATAACGTGACGTTATGTTTAGATATTTAGCGATTTTTACAAAAATATTTACGTCCAATATGGCTTGGCTGAGAATTACGGCTTCATTGTCTTTTTGAAAATAAGCCGGAAAAGTGGCACTGCTTATCATATAAGAACCACAGTCATGATAAATAACATTTTTTAAATCCTTGGTACCGTCCATAATGAGTTGTTTTCGAACGGTATAAGGAAATAAGCTGGAGTCGTCACTGACGATAAAGAGATGAACATAATCATTTGATTCACAAGCAGTCTTAATTAAATGCAAATGTCCCAAAGTAAAGGGATTGGCATTTAAAACAATAGCTGCTTGTTTTTTATTTTCAAAATTAGGACCAACTTGTTCAATACTTTCCGTATTTAATAACTCCAGATATTCTTTAAAACCGAATGGTTGATTTTCTAAGAATGAAACCAGATTCGCATCTTGATAAATTTCATAGAATCCTAAGTCTTTAAAGTATTTGGCTGACTTTGGTTTTGTATAGATAAAAAGATGAGTATTACCTCGATTGTATTGAACTTCTACTAAATGTGAAAGTAAGGTATTTAACAGGCTTTGACCCTGGTAGTCAGAATCGACGGCAAAGCACCGTAAAGAATTTTTAAATAAGCTTCCGGTAGCAACAATATTATTTTGATCATATATGGCCGCTATATAATCAAGGTTTTTATCCAGAGTTAAATCTTCTTTAGCCAGTAATGCTTTTACAGCCTCTATCCCTTTTGTATCAGAAGGATAAATTTGAGAAACTGTAAAGTTATTCATGAAAGGCCTCCTTCCAGTCGGTCATAAATTGAATAAATGCATCTATTTGAGGTAGCACTTTGAGATTCGGTTGATATAGCAGGTAAGTCGAACGTTCTAAAGGCATACCGTCATTAAAAAATAGGGGCTTAACAGTTCCGGTAAAATTCTCCAGACAAATCTCGGGAACAATGGCCCATCCTAAATTTTCTTTTACCATATTTACTACTGTTTGAATGCCATCAACGGTAATATCAGATTTAATATTTTGACTTAAATTATTTTCATTTAACCAGCGGATAACGGCGTGTTCCATATTTGTATCAGTTTCTCGCGTAATATACGGTAAATTATTTAAATCGGATAGAGTTTGAATTTCATTATTATAAATTAAGCATATTCTTTCACGATAGAGAAACAATTTATTGCCTGTCCAGTCCTGAAAATCACCGCGTAGTATAGCAGCGTCCAGAGTGTTTTTTAAAAGAAGTTTGTATAAATCACGACTTTGATTGGTATGAATATGGGTAGCCACCAACGGATATTGATTTTTAAAGCTTTTTAAAAATTGCGGCAATTTATAATGGGCAAAGTTTACAGAAACACCCAATTTTATGGTACCGCTGACAATGTTTTTTAAAGAGTCAATATCTCGAGTCATTTGCTCTTTATGTTCCATAATAGCTTGGGCATGTTTTAACGCAACTTCGCCGGCCGGTGTAAAATGAACACCTTGGCGAGAACGTATAAGTAATTCTGTGGATAATTCTTTTTCTATACTGCGTATACGTTTGGATAAAGTTGATTGAGAGATATATAATTGCTCAGCCGTATGAGTTATATTGTTTGTTTTAGACAGTAAAATTAGTAATTCATAATCCTTATCATCCATGAAATATACCTCCTTTACTTTAAAATGCAGATTTAAAAAAATATAGTTTATAATCCTATTTTAATTCTTTTATTACAAAAAATATATATTTTTTGCCATGAAAATATTTCGTAGAAAATTGAGAAAATAATGAATTTTACATAAATGTGAGACAGTGTTTAAATGTATTTATAAAAGTTCTCTATATTATGTATAAATTACAATTTAGGTTGTAGGAGGTTAGTTTATGGATATTTTAAACAATGCAATAGCCGGAACATTGGAGTCCAGTGATGCACAGGTACAAGTATTTCCACAATCAGGTAAATTAAGTATTTATGTTGAAAGTAGTGTTATGAATCAATATGGTCGTCAAATAAAAAAAACGGCTGAAGAAACATTAGCAAAGTTAAAGGTAAAAGAGGGAAAGGTTGTTATTATCGATAAAGGAGCTTTGGAATGTACACTTAAAGCTCGTATTGAGTGTGCTGTATTTAGAAGTTGCGGTCAATCGGAAAGCAATATTCCTTGGGAGGTGTTATAAATGATTAATCGTCCAAAACCGGAAAAATTCAGATTGCGTAGAACGATGATGTTTATGAATGCGCAGAAACCTGGCTTAATAAAAGATGCGTATATTTATGGCAGTGACAGCATTATTTTAGATTTGGAAGATGCGGTAGCGGAAAATCAAAAAGATGCAGCCCGTTTTTCTTTATATCAAGCATTAAAGAATGTTGATTATGGTGATACGGAAGTAATTGTTCGTATTAATGGTTTGGATACACCTCATTGGCAAGAGGATATTCGTGCTGTAGTAGCCGGCGGTGCTGACGGTATTCGAATTGCTAAATGTGAAAGTGCAGCTGATGTAAAGTTGGTTGAAGAACATGTATTGGCTGCTGAAAAAGAATTCGGCGTAGAAGAAGGACGTACATTATTAATGGCCGCTTTAGAAAGTCCTAAAGGCATTATGAATGCTTATGAGATTGTATCGGCATCGGATCGCATGTTTGGTTGTGCTATTTCAGGCGGTGATTTCCGTAAATCTATGCATGTACAGATTAATCGTGGCGGTATAGAAATGTTGGCGGCACGCAGTCAAATGTTATTAGCCGCTCGAGCAGCTAATGTTCAGTGTTTTGATACTATGTATCCTAATATTGATGATATGGAAGGCTTTGAAGCAGAAGTAAAACAAAACAGAGAAATGGGTTTTGATGGTAAGAGTATAGTAAATCCGCGTCAAATTGCTTTTGTACATGAAACATTTGCACCAACGCCGAAAGAAATTGCATATGCCGAAAAATTGGTAAGATCATTTAATGAACAAGCGGATTCCGGTGTTGGCGTTTATACGGTTGACGGTAAGATGGTAGATATTCCGTTTTTTGAAGATGCAAGACGCATTATTGCTTTAGCAAAAGCTTGCGGTGTGTATAAAGGTGACTTATAGAGGTGATATAAATGAAAAATGCAGTAGGTAGAGAGATTCCGGATGAGCTTTTAGTTAATAATAAGCGCGTATATTCCGGAAAAAATCAGATAGATGGTCAATATGAACAAAAAGTTGGACCGAAGCGTAGAATTGGTGAAAAACCGAGAGAAAATAAATTAGTGGCTACTCTTCGGGAAGCTTGTGAAAAGTGTGGTGTTCATTATGGTATGACCATTTCATTCCATTCTGTATTCCGCAACGGTGACTATGTAGCGTCAATGGCCGTGAAAACATTAGTTGAAGAATTGGGTGTCAAAGATTTAAACATTGCCGCCACTTCATTAGGTAGTGCTCATGATATTATTGCCGATTATATTGAAAAAGGGATTGTAACGGGCATTCAAACATCCGGTGTTCGAGGTCGTATCGGAGAAGTTATTTCTGAAGGAAAATTAAAAACACCGGCTATTATTCGCAGTCATGGCGGTCGTCCGCGAGCTATCGCAGCC
>NZ_HF986196.1:0-1426 GCF_000431435.1 Veillonella sp. CAG:933 | reverse complement strand
GTCGTCCGCGAGCTATCGCAGCCGGCGAAGTGACTATTGATATTGCCTTTATCGGTGCTTCAGCATCTGACTATTATGGTAATGCAGCCGGTATTGGCGGTAAAAATAATAGTGGTGTAATCGGTTTTGCCGGGCCGGATGCAAAATATGCCAATCACGTTATTGTTGTTACGGATACATTAGTGCCGTTTCCTAATTTACCGGCCCCTATTAATGCTATGGATGTGGATTATGTAGTGACTGTTGATGAAGTCGGTAATCCGGATAAAATAGCGACGGCTGAAGCACGAATGACACAGGATCCACGAGAATTGATGATGGCTCGTAACGTTGCGGATATTATTGCTAATACTCCATATTTTAAAGATGGTTTTTCATTCCAAACCGGTGTAGGTGGCCCTTCATTGGCTGTAAACCGGTTTTTAGAAGAACATATGGTTAAAAATAATATTCAAATGGGTTTTGCTTTGGGTGGTATCAGTAATGCTATGTGCCAATTGCAGGATAAAGGCTTGGTAAAGAAAATTCTGGATACTCAGTGTTTTGATAAACCGACAATTGAACATTTAGCTAAACATCCTGATAAACATATTGAAATTACAACTGATGAATATGCTAATCCATCAAATCAAGGCGCCTATGTGAATAAGTTAGACTATGTAGTCTTGTCTGCTTTGGAAATTGATACAGATTTTAATGTTAATGTTATTACCGGTTCAGATGGTGTTTTACGCGGTGCACCGGGCGGTCATCCGGATACAGCGGCCGGAAGTAAATGTTGTATTATTGTTACGCCGTTAACACGCGGTCGTATGGCGACTGTTTGTGAAAAAGTAGTTACTGTTACTACGCCGGGCGATACAGTTGATGTATTGGTTACCGATTATGGAACGGCTGTAAATCCTTTGCGTCAGGATATTATTGACTGTTTAGATAAGGCCGGTATTCCACATGTAACAATTGAATCTTTGAAGGAAAAAGCATATTCATTAGTAGGACGGCCTGATGATTTGGAATGGGAAGATAAGGTAATTGCTGTTGTAGAAGCTCGTGATGGTAGCATTTTAGATGTAGTTCGTAGAATTAAACCGGTCACATTGGATTAAAGTAACAGGGAGGGTGCAGAATGAATATTTGGGAGAATATTCCCAAACCAATACAAAATATAGGCTGTTTGGCTTTGGAAGCTATGTTATTAGAGGCTAATTGTGCACCCGCTCCCGGTTTGGTAGACCGTTTTAACAGTGGTGCCCATAATGATATGGACATTTATACGTTTATAAAAAGTTCAGTAGCATTAAGTTCTTATATGTATAATTTTGCGTATATGGGCTATATGCATAAGGGTGCATTAGATACGTTATTAGCGTTTATTCGTCCTTTGGGTATTGAAGCGGAAGCTGCTATGTTTAAAGCTACAAAAGGA
>NZ_HF986195.1:52824-73587 GCF_000431435.1 Veillonella sp. CAG:933 | reverse complement strand
AGACCAAACTAGTTTTACACTACTCTCAAACCGGTGAATCTTCCCCATATAACAATATGAGATTGGAGACCAAACTAGTTTTACACTACTCTCAAACCCAGTACCAACTGTGGAATTTGAAGAGGTTATTGGAGACCAAACTAGTTTTACACTACTCTCAAACCCCAAATTGCATTTTTACCCAAAATGCTGAATTTAAAGATTTGAGAGATTTTTCAGCTTACGAGGCAGGTGTAATTCTAGTCAGTCAGTTAAAACACGCATAAATCCTTATCTAAAGTATATAATACTTCTAATTCTTGAACAACTGAAATCTCTTCCGCATCACTACCTTCTATACAAAAAACAGGTATTTTTTTACACAAAATTGTCTCAAAAAATAATTCCAATTCACTATTTGTCATAAATTTACGCAGATTGAGCATAACTAATAACTTTGGCCGGATCAAATCCACGACTACTTCAATAAAACTAATCACTTTACCAATATCATCAAATTCATCATCGCAAATCATAAAATTCCCCAACTTTACAATATCCTGTGCAGTTATGAGATTATTATAGGTTACATCAAGGCTTAAACTCCCCTCTAAAGCCATAAACAGTTCTTGAATCTTTTGATTGATTTCAAATAAAAGTCCTACATCTTCCGTCGCAATAGAAGTTAATCGTTGATTTAACTTAGTTAACAACGTTTTATTATTTACATCTAAATCAAAGAAATCACTAATGATATAACAATCTTTCTTGATGTCCAATAATTTATTGGATTCTGATAAGGTCCACTGCGTATCTTCCCCTTTAGTGGCCTTAATAAATTCACATGCAAGTGAGCGAAATAATTTTCGGTTTTCTATAACTAATGTAGTAATAGAATTGGCAGAAAAATCCAGCTCTACGTCTAAAGATAAATAAGTTAGCTTCATAATATCAATAACCTATCTGTTGAATTTACAACTTCCGTAGTCACTTCACCAACGAGTGTTTCCATTTTAGAAAACTGTTTTTCCGTTATAACAAGCATTTGTACTAAACCTTCAGGCGGTTTTTGCCATCGCACATAAGTCATAACTTTGTTAGCTTCAGTTTGGTTTAAAACTAATTTTGCATAAATCGACTCTTGCATCATATAAAAGCCGGTGGAGAGCAGAAACTTCCGAAATGTTCTGTATGCCTTTCTATCTGCTGACGTTGCCACCGGCAAATCAAACATAACTAGTACTCTCATATATCTATAGCTCATACTCCACTAACCTTATTAAATTAACATCATTTTCATTCAATGCATCAAATATACTCTTACAATATATTTTTATCGCAGCACTTAAGTATTGGCGATTTCCATCAATTTTAACTTGTTTATTTAATAAGTCAATTAATTCTAATCGCTCTTTACGTGTGAAATTGCTATGTTTTAATCCCACAACATATTTATCTACAATCCCCCTGAGCGGTTCTATTACATCACAGCTTAAATTGAACGGGTTATATTGATTACAATGATTTATACCAAATTGAGTCAAATATCCCATGGCTACGATTTCCCGATTAATAGCAGATAACAAAATAGTATAGCCATAATCCAAGGCCGCATTAATATTAGAGGCATCATCTCGCGTAAAAAGCTTGCCAAATAGGCTGTTAAAATATACTTTTGCCGCATGACCTTCTCTGTGAGATTCATCATTAAACATCATATCGGACACATACGATTCTATGAGACTATATTCTTCTTTTTTTAACCTCTTTAGTAGTTTAGCCTGATTATTTATTTTTTCACGTACCAATACAGTCCAAACAGCTTGCTTTGTTCTTTCATCCCAAGCAATTTGATCTCGACAGCATTTACTTGTATTGTGACTACCATATAAAGCGACTAGTTCACTGGCCGGATTAAATTTCTCATCACAAAATACCACTTTCACTTTAGCCTTAGTCAATTGGTTGAGCAAGGCGGCGGTCAAACTGACCGCCGTTGAAGCTATTATCAATACTTGCATTTCACTTACATAGACTCGCTCACAACCAACATCTTTACGAATTACCATGTAATTCATTTTAAAATCTAATTTCGCACGACTATCTACTACAACAATGCGCCACCCCATATATTAACTCCTTACTTGCTCAATAATGGCTAAATAATTCGTATTTCTTTTTCTTGCAGACCTGTTACAGATTGAGTTATAATTGTAAATTCACTTAAACCGGTTATATTCATTCCTAATGTACTTCTTGAAGCCGATACACCAATAGGTTTAAGTGCATAGGTCGTTTTTTGTTGAGTCAACAAGTTTAAGATTTCCATCAGCATTTTGCACTGTTCTATTAATGTCATCGCAATAAATGCTGTAATTGTAGTCTCTTTTTCTAACTCATTCTCTCTATTAGTTTTTAATCCAACAAATGCAGGCTGTTTCATTTTTTCTGTTAACGCTTTATAAATAATCATATTAAACTCAGGACTCACCTGATCAGGTTGAGGCTTATAATTTCCGTTCTCTGCCACTCTGGCAATATATTTTTCAACAGCTTTTATTTTTTTTGCAATATTGTCTGGCAGTACTAAAGATATAGCTGAATCAATATATAAACTATTATTGGTTTTGCCACCTAAATAATACATAACACCATTAATTCGAACCAAAGAATTCATACATAGCTTTTTATAAACCAACTCTACCCTATCAAACTTTTGCTTATTCATAATTTCTTCGCCATAAGCAACATAATCTTCCTTAGAGTTTAACGTACCTGCTTTTAATACAGGAATAGAAATAATGTGAGTTTCAAATTCTTCAGAGTTCTTCTTATAGAAACGGAAAATACTGTAGTAAGCAATTTTTATACTTGTAAACCCACCGTATTTTTTAACATCACTTAAAATTGCATCACTTGATTTTAACGGCACATAGCTTTCGGATTTAGTTACACTTGCTTTATAAATAGTAGCATCATATAGAGCTCCTGTTTGTTCAACTAGCATCCTAGTTACTTGTACATCATTATTGCGCATCATTTTTTTAACCAAATTATTATCGGTTTTAGGATTCCAAATCTCTTTATTGCCTACTTGCAATAGATAATCAAACATATGGTTCAAACTATATGGACGTTTTTTATCAGATCTTGCATTTTTAATAAAGTTACGAGGATTATTTGTAAACTTTTCATGGTAAACATTACCTACCACAATGTTTAGGTAAGCATCTTTTGCATGATGATGAGCATTTAAACTGCGTAATTTAACAAATTCTCTTTCTTGGCGAAAATCTGATACATTTTCAGCTTTAACATAGCAGATGGTTGTATCCGGATATAAACGTTTCAACAAATTAGTAACCGCTTTAACCGATTGATTAGTTTCTACTAATTGGCGATTAACAAAATCTGCCAATTCATCAGCTGTCAACGGAGTCGTGCGAACCAGTCTTTCATATTTTCGTTCGCTGATTAAACCTTGTTCTAATAATTGCTTCCATAGGCTAATACATCTATCTTGTGTATCTTTTTCAATCGGGTAGATATCTTTCTTTTCACGATTAAGCTCTGCTTTAACTAATACCAAATTATCCCAACTATTATCCTTAGTTACACTACGAGGATAAATATGATCAATATCGTATTTAGACGTAAACAAGTCACCGATACTTGTTATTTTTTCGCCCGAATACATACAGCGACCTTGTTGAGTGTAGTACAAAAATAACTTTTTAGAATTAAAGTCGCCTGCATCACGCTGTTTAATTTCTTCTGTCCAATTACGTCCTTCATCCTTAATTGTTTTATATAATTGTAATAAGCGTTCTTTTCTTGAATCAGTTTTTTTCTTTTCTGCTCGATTTGTTCGGGCAACTTCCACAAATACTTTTTTAGGTACACTACCGCGTAATTTTGTAATTTCATCTAAAATGCGTAATGTCTGCCAAACAGAACGCTTTACTGCCGGTGAAATGTATAAATCATCAACTAGCTTATAGTCTACTATATCTGTTGGCTCCGTACGTTCTTTGTTAAACTCTTCTATCGCAGCTAAATATGTATTATGCGAACTTAAAACTTCCATCAAATTCAATGGTTGTTGTTCCATGCATTCCAAAATACTGCACTCAGGATTATCACCCGCTACGCCTTTAATACCTTTTAAAAGCGTGGCTGATAAACGACCCCAGTCACGATACTGAAGTTTTAGAATCTGCTTTTTCTGAGTATCACTTAAATCATCACCAAATTCTATTTCTAAGGTACTTAATAATACTTTTTTAGCTTCACCAAATAAAGTCACATACCGAATAATCCGTTCCGCCATTGTTTCATCAAAACCATCACCTAGTATGCGAACCATATCGCGATACGATTTTAAATCGCTCTTAATATCTACATCTAAGCCTGTAAGGGCACCTTTTCCATCTGTTCCACCCAAATGTTTCAAAAATTCCCTAATACGCTTTTCAGTCATTTTTCTGTGTTCTTTTTCAAAACAATCTTTTATAAATGATTGCTTCGTTTCATAAGACAATGGTTTACCGTCATAGCGTAAATTATTAAGCTCATTAAGCAAAGAAAATTTCGAATACGCCAAGGAGTATTTAGGCAAAACATCTTCACCGATTAAATAGGTACATTTATTAGTTAAATTCTCAATAAAAGCGGTAGCCGAAGCACTAATATCTACTTTATCTTCAAAGTTCCAAGGGTATACTTTCCCCGGGGCCTTTCGAACAACCCAAGCGAACCCATTGTCTCTATCCTTATGTGCAGGATTTAAAGGTCCTACAAAGTAAGGAATACGGAATGTCAATAATTTTAATATTTTTTGTGCTATTGTAAAGCCCGAGCCATCAGCTTTGTTCAAAAATGGATATTTTTCACTTGATACATTCAAAATCTGTTCTAATTCTTCTTCATGAATCTGATACGGAATAACCCCATTTTCACGAACACGTAACAAAGGCAAAAAGCTGTCTAACTCCATTAATTGTACAATTTCTGCTTTATTTTCATTATCCGAAATATCTTTTATTGTTTGTTTTAAAAATTTATAGAACTCATCACGGGAACAACGTTTATTGAATTCACTTTTACCTATATAGGTAATGTAGTTGTTTAAGTTCTTCTCATCATCACGTAAAACCCGGTTATATAAAGCCTTATTACTTTTTAGTAAGTCTTTTAAACTTTCTAAGTGTTCATGATGTTTTTCAAATGTTTCAACTTTTGCTTCAGATAAGTACTTTCCATCCGGCTTAATATTTGATAACAACAATGTATCATATAAAGTCTTACAACCATCTAAAGCAAATAGACTCTCCCCTAAATAAGGTTCATATTTATCTCGTTCTTCCCAATATTCTTTTCCTGAAAATTCTACCGTTCTAATTTCTGAATCTAATTCTTTATATTCAGGTTCATTAAATAAATCGTCTAAATTAGCTTTTAGCCCCAATACTAAGCTCGCAAATGCTTTAGCCTGTTTTCTATATAGTTTATCTGTTGCCAATTCACTAATTTGTTTGGCAATATCACTACGTGTAATCCCTTTATTGGTTAATAGTTTTACTAATGCTGTATCATCAATATGTTGTTTTAGACCGCTAAATTCATTACAAGCTAATACTCGTTGTAATATATCAGTAAGACCACCTGTGGTTTTAAATGTTTCACCTTCATGTAAGAAATTACCACGATATTTTATGATATGATGAATTGCTAAAAATAATAAACGAACATCTTTAGCGGGTGCTTTCATTAAAGCTACTCTCAGATGATAAATTGTTGGATAGTCTATATGATAATCTTCATCGGTAAACTCTTTATCATTAAATAAAAAATATGGGCCTGAAACGGTTTTATGCTCTTGTCGGTACTGACTTTCGTGTAAGCGTTGATAAAAGGCTTTATCAACTTTTGAGATTTCTTCAGCAAACAAGTCTTCCAAAATCATCAACCGATCATTACGTCGATTCAATCGACGACGCCCTGCACGATGAACCCGACGTTCCTCTGCCGTTTTTCCTTCTTCAAATAAACGACTCCCCCACATTCGATGATTTTTTGCGCGTAATATCTCATACTTTTCATTGGTAACTGCCCATCCCACTGAATTTGTTCCAATATCTAAACCTACAAAATAATCCCCTGTTTTTTTGTTTTGAAACCTCATAATACTCCTCCTAAAATTTTTACACTATTTAAAATTACATATTACCAGTCACTCTATTCAATTTTTAATTTTATAATTGACAAATTTTATTTTTACACTTATTATAAAGATGTACTAGTTGAGACCAAACTAGTTTTACACTACGAGTTCAAATAAAGATTTATCGAAGGGTTTTGCCTTATTCGGCAAAACCCTTTTATCTATGCCATTTTTGGGGGCTTGTCTAAAATTTTAATTTACCTAAAAGTTGTGCAATAGGTGAGTAACAAAGAATAATCTATCCCCGACCTAAGCCTAACTTTAGCTTCTTTTACATTTAAAATAAATCCGGATTAAATAATAAAAAGAGACGCATATCAAATTATGCGTCTCTTTTTATTATTCTTTATTTTCTTCTAAAGTCTTAAACCGAATATATTCTGATTTAGTCATATGCTTAGCATCAGCCAACGAACCGAGCAAGTCCCATTCTTTATCGGACATCTTGATAGACCTGATTTTTTTTACCTCATCTTTTGGCAGAGCCGGTTTGCCGGCCCCGGCGCGTCTCCCGCCCCATGTATTTTTTACTTTTTTTTCGTCCATGATTTGCTAAATTCCCTATCCTTAAATAACGCGGCCAATCCAGTAATTTGCTTTAGTCTTATTACCTCGTCGGCGTCCATTCCTAGATGTTTGCCAATCCAATCATTAGACAACCCCATCTTCACGAGTTCCGCGACTATGTTACTCATCAAATCTACGTTATGCGACCCCCTAGCGCGATTATGCCGAATAGTGCTCGCCATTCTACCGCTAATAGGCTTATCAATTACCGACACAGGTAACCTACCGCCTTCACGCTCTCTTATATTTTTATATTTTAACATAATTGAATAGCGATGAAAACCATCTACAATTTCGTACATGTCGGCGTCCTTATCGTAATAGCACACGATAGGCATAGTATACCCATCTTCTTTTATACTATCATATAGGAGTTTCATTTCGGCAGGAGCTACAGAATTAGGGTTATATTCATTAGCTCTAATTTTCTCAATAGGCACTGCGATTATGTTATAAACCGGACTTTTCATATTATAGCCCCCTGTATTTTTCTACTAAATATTTACCTCGTTCGCTCATATCTTTTGTGACACTAAAAGATAACCCTTTACACGTATAATCGTTTTTTATGATACACAAAGCCATGCGCCGCCATGTTAGTACATCATCCTCAGTATCGATGTTAGGCGACGCATCAATGACTTTTTTAAATTTTATAAATTTCCGTTTATAATGGTTCGCTAAATCTTCCGGCAACGTTTCTAGTAAAAATTTAGTAAAAGACTCCCAAGAGTGCCCCTCGGGAAGAGTATACTTGGTACTCATTATTTTATTACCGGAATAGATATTTCCGAAATTAGCGCCGCTAACTCTATTAGCGACTTTCGCCCAGGTATTAGGCTCAATAACTCGGAATAGATTAAGTCCTGCTTTAGCTTCATTCCCGAACGGCTCATCTACCCGCATTTTATGAATACTCGCGCCGGCTTGATAAAATAAATCGTATAACTTATTATATTCTTTTCTGAACTTACCATTATACGTCCAAATGTCCTCTACCGTCCAGTCATAAATAGGGCTGAAGCTATAGGCTTTATTTATTTGAGTTGACCACTGAAGCCCTTTATATGTACTTTTATTATCGTTTATAGCTCTGTATCGATTGAGACTCTCTTCGGCTCTCAAGCCTAACAATATAGCAGCACTACCGGTTTTCGCTAGCCACTCATTTAATAACGGAGTGAACTTTTCAAAGGACATCCCGGGCTTGTAAAACTCGAATTTATGATTTGATAAATTTATTACCCATTCATTTTTTGGCATTTCTCGAACCCATATATCCTCTTTTCCCTCTTCCCACCAAGTCCAGGTAGGGGAGAAGTAAGATAGGGCATTTGGGCTCTCCATCGGGAGACAAATCCAAAGAGGGTCCAAAACATCGCGATTATTAGAGAACATTTTTTCTACGTACTCTATAGTTACCTTATAAAAGGCCTCCAAATCTATAAATATAGCGGTAAATCGTTTCCCGCTTTTTCTCGCCTCATCGACAGCCATATTTAATACAACTCCGCTGTCCTTACCCCCTGAAAAACTTACGGCAATAGTCTCAAATTCATCAAATATATACTCGATTCGCTTTTTGGCAGCGTCATATACATTTATATTAGAGTATCTTTTCAAAAGTCTCGCCTTCTTCTATTTTTTTTAATAATTAAATCATGAAGTCTAATCTTCTTGTTTACACTTTCTTCAATGAGCGAATAAACGCCTAAATTAGAAGTAAAATAAGTATATTCTATATCGCGGGTCTGGCCTATGCGCTGTATCCGCATCATAGCTTGGTCAATTTTCCCGTAATCAAAAGTCAAACTTGCAAAAGCGAGCCTATTACAAAATTGTAAATTTAGGCCGTAAGCCCCGACACCATATGTCATAAGAAGCGGCTTATTGTCGTTTTTAAATTTTTCTAAAATCTCATCCCTATTTACAGTTTCCCCTGTAATAACATAACAATCAATTAATTTTGAAATATTACGAACCTCAGACAAAAGAGTACAAAATACTATTATTTGGCCGGATAACTTTTGAGCGATACTCTTATGTCGCTCAAAATCATCAAAGCAGCTAAGAGCCAAATTAGTAAACATACTAACGTCAGACGCTCCACTAGCTAAGGCTTTAAGTAGTATTTGTTTTTGCGAAGTATATCGGTCCTTTGCGTCGGATGAAGCAGTAATTTCTACCGAAATACGTGAAATATCTTTGTCAAAGATTAAATCACATTCAAATATATACGGAGCGATTAGCTTATGAAGATAACCTATATTAACATCTGACAATTTATAAAAATCTCGGGCTTTTTCTCCTTTTCGTTTGTACTGAATATGGTCAAAAAAAGTGTTTAAAAATTCATGACGGGACATATTTATAATTTTAGGTGATAGAAACATCATTTGATTATAGAGATCCCATTCATTTTTTGTAATGGGTGTCCCATTTAACAATAATCGATACTCGCTGCGTTTAGATATTTCAATCGCCCTCATATGTCTTTTACTGTTTTCGTTTTTAATAAAAACCGACTCATCCGCTACCGTAAATACTTTTTTACCTTTTATATCTTCGAGTAACTCGAAATAAACGCGATCACTACTGGAAAGAGTTTCATACCCCACGATGATATATTTTTTACATAATTGCCATTTATGTATTTCTTGCTCCAGATTACTTTTTGTAGAATAAGGACATAAAAATATAGCTAATTCGCAATCAGTAGAATTTATTAAATCCACCGCAACTCTAGTCTTTCCGGAACCCTGCTTCATGAATAAGGCTCCGACCTTTAGACGCTTGAACTTATCAAACGCCTTTTGCTGATTATCAGATTTCATCACGTACCAACTCCTCAATTTCTCTTACTTCTGCTTCTATCTTAGACGGTTTAGTAACTTTTAAATAACTTGTTTCTTCGTCCATTGGATTTAGTGAAGAATTATCAAAAGCATCTAACATCTCTTCGGCGCCTAATTTATCTACAAGATTGCCCTTTTTATATAATTGAAATTCCCAGTCATCGGTAAAAGAGAAAGAAGAACGATACCCCTTATGCCCCTCCTCTCTGACTAATTTTGAAGGATGGTAAAATGTTAGGCCTTTCCATTTAGACTTATTCGGCATTTTTATAATTGTAGCTTTTGCAGTTTCCCCTATTATGTTTTGTGTATTGAATTTAATTTTATGCCACATTGTGGACCTCCTTATATTTTTTAACTAAATTACTAGCAAGTTTGTACTGTAAATCTCTGTAATATTCCATATCTTTTGCATTTCGGATATGCCCTTGAACTTTAATAACTTTGTGATTCTTATAATCTTCGATACTATATGCGTCCTTCGAATAGTCCAACCCGTATTTTTTGGTAATTTTATTGTTCAATCCATATACAACAAAATTTTTTATTTTCCGACATCCTGTGATTTCTTGCAATGCGTAAATTAATAACATTGTTTCTACTGCGCGCATTAAGGCAGTTACCTTAGAGCCGTGATAACTTTTAATTTCACTAGCCGTTTTTGAGCTTTTATCGTATCCGTCCATTTCGCAGAGAATACCTTTAAAGTCAAGGACTACATTACGCTCGCCAGATACGGGAACTAGTAACTCCATATCATGTCCGATTTGGTGTGTGTATCCTTTTACTATATCGCGGGCGCCCTTTGCTCCCATTTCTTTAATTTCTTCTACCGTAAACTTATTTAGTACCGATTTTCTGATTTTCATTATTCCTGCCTCCGTTTTGATATTGGTATATACTCATTTCTTAATTAGAGTATATACCAATATCAAAACGAAGTCAAGCTAAAATTTAAAAATTTTTAACCAAAATAAAAAAAGGGGGCTGTATCTGAAATGTGAGTTAAAACTCAATTTCGATACAGCCCCCTTTTCTAAATCTCACCGGATGCACGCATAACGGAGCGCACGGGCCGAGATAACAGGATCACGCATCCTTTCTCATCGTGTAAACGTGTACACGGCGCCAGCTAGTAGGATATATTGGAGCCATTTAATTTTACGGTCGCGGCTCTGCACCCCGCGCTCGTATGCGTTCAATGATTCCTCTGCTTTCTTCAATGATTCGAGCGTCGCGCTGGAGGATTTCGTCAATCGTTCCACTTCCGCCCGTGATGCGGTCAAGGACTGCACTAATTGCGTCCGCTCGCTCTCCAATAGCGCGAGCTCGGTCTTGGCTGTCGTCAAGTCCTGATTTAATGTTGTTAGCTGCGTCTGTAATGTCTTGTTGTCCTCGGCGAGCGTCGTCAAGTTCGCGTCTAACGCGTTCAGCTCCGCCTCCGTTATCACGTACGCCGCTGAGCAGGTAGTATACGCCGCCGAAAATAGCAAGGACAGCAGTAATGATAATAGCAATTTTCGCATATTTATTTAACCCTCCCCACATCATCATAGGTCATCCCACCGGGCGGCGTATCCGCGCACGTCAACGTGCACAAAATCCTGATAATAATATCGGCCGATGCCATCAGCGCCGCACTGCTCGGCCACATTGGCCAACTCGTCGACGCTCATATCCTCGACCCAAATATCGCAGGCAAGGCCTTGCGTGTGGTAAGAGTTAGTGACACCCCCGACCTCGGCGTTATGTTCCGGGCACCGGTAACAGCTGGTTACGTGTACAGGTCTGCCGACGGCCGACCGGATACGCTCCAACAAATCGATTAATTTAACATCAATAATATGGTCCAGGCAGTTATGCCGGCCACATTGACACATGAGCTCGAGCTCGTTAAAATGCTCGCTAACTTGATACATATTACCCTCCTAACTACGGCTCACGACCGCTTTACCGCCGATAAAACCAATAAGCCCGCTACTGATATTAGTAGCAAGCTCATTATAGCCGAACCATACGGCCATCACGTCTACGATGCCTAAAATGGCGATAACAATTAATTCGTTGCGTCCCTCGTTCATTTCTTAATCACCTCCGATATGACCTTAATTACGCGATCCAATAACATAATATTATTTGGGTTGATTTCCCGGAGCTTTTCTACAATGCTCGATAGTTCGCAAAAAATTGGACTGTGCATAATTGTAAGAGTGGCCAATATATCCACCCGGAGGCCGAAATACTCATAATCGGAGATGTACATCAGAGGCAATGATAAAAGCAGGAACCACAGGTACTGCTTAATGAATTTAGCAAACAGCGCCTCCCGTAGTCCCTTACTCGCTAAGTAGCGCCGTTGTTTACCCTTGTGCTCCACGGCACCCCAGCCTCTCCACACGAGGGCCGTAAGAATGTTAATAACCGTACCGGGCTTACCTACGGCCGCGTTGTAGTTACTGGCCTCGATTAAAAGCCGGAGACAAGTATCAATCATAACAAGCAAAATAATAGCCACAATGGCATTACTTAAGTCCTCGAGGATGCCCGGAGTGATAGTCCGGGTCAAACTCTCCGAGGCGCTATTTAGTAACCGGTCAAGGATTGGAGGTGGTGGCGTTGTTATCAGTTCCAGCATCGGCCGCGTCCTCCTTCTTCTCTGCGGCCTCTACCGCTTTGAACACATCACAAGTACATTTCCCCTGTTTGTCTAGTTTACTTGCACAGTAGGGGCATCGTTTGGTAATCTTGAAAAATGACATAGTTATTATACCTCCTTAGTTAGCTCTTGCAACTGTTCCACGTAGGCCGCGTCGAGATCCGTCGCATCCTGCTGGATTGCTGCGGCCGCCGCATTGTTACCATTGAGTAAGGCCGTTAAGTACTGCCCTTGTAACTCATCCCGGGCGGCCTGATATTCCGCATCTAAGGTGGCACGCGCCGCCGCTGCCAATTCCTCCGGCGTTGGCTCGATAGGTGCCGCCTCGACGATTTGACCGTCTTTGATAACGTGCTTAACTTGGGTATTGGTAAATACTGCCTGCTCTTGCTCCTTGCAAACGTGGGTATCATGGCCCTCATACTCCTTTTTTGCTTTAGCGACTAAACCGTCCATAGTTTTGGCGTGTTGGTCTAGTAAGTATGTCGCGATACGCTCCTGCTCGCCGTTACGATTTGGAGCACTTAACACGTTGAGATAAGTATTATCCATCGTATCAATTCCTTTCTGTTTCTAAATTTCGGAGGTAAAAATGAGACTACCAAACGGCTACGGCCAAGTCTGTAAACTAGCCGGTAACCGCCGGCGCCCCTATATGACGCGCAAAACAATAAACTATACCGATACAGGTCGCGCCCTGTATCACGTCGTCGGGTATTATGCGACGCGAGCGGATGCGCTGACCGCCCTCGCCGTCTACGATGGCGCTTATGGCCGCATCAATTAACGACTTGACCTGGGCCTCGGTAAGTTGCGACCGGCTGAGGGATTCTATAGAATTTGACAGTTCTGTATCTTTATTTTTCAAATTCTCAATATCCGTTAAGCTATTTCAAAGCTAGACAGACTGTCAATATTGGTCGTAATAATGACATTGCCCTCGGTAAGATATCCTTGGGCTATGAAACTAGCTTACCAAAAGCTATATAATAGCAAACCGGGGCAACACTATTAGATGTGCGGAATGTACAACTATTAGCCGTTTTATAATCTTATAAAACGTTGACAGTTAAGCTGAATTTATTATCGCTTGCATCGATAACGCCAACCGGAATAATGGTGTAATCGGTATTATTAAAAGCTATTGCAAAGTTTGTCGTGGCTGCATTATCGGAAGGCCGTCCGGTTGTTCCACCTTGGCTACTAACGGCCAATGGTAAGCCAATCAAAGTTATGAGCCATTAATTGACCAGCTCCACTATAAGTATTTAATTTAAAACTAGCTAAATTAGTTTTTATAGCAGTTAAAAATGTGTAATAACCTTGACCGGCTGCCGTGCCAGTGGCTAACACTTTATATTCTTTTGTATATTGGATAGGTAAAAGGATATTACTATCAGCATTGCCGCCGTTGCTTCCACCTTGGATAATGAGCCCGCCAAAAAGTACCCCGAAGCATATATACCATGCGTTCGGATTGGTAAAGGACCACGTCACACCTAAAGTTGTAAATGTTTTATCGCGGATAGCAATAAGTACCGCCTCCGCGAAATCGGAAATCTGAGACGCCTTGAAATTCTTGTACGCGACAAGAGCCTCGCTTATTTTGGTGTCTACTGTTTTAAGAGTGTCCGTAATTTTACGAGCTACATACGATCTTACCCACTTCACACGTGCGCCTAACTTACTAATCGCACTATCAGTAGTATCGGAATCCCGATCCGGCGTGCTATCCGTCGTAAATAACACGGAGTGCGCGTCGGTATTGTTATTGTGCGCTGTTAAGTCCCTGAGTTTAAGTAGGCCGTCTGGATCAAGTACAGCCGTAGTGTTGCCGGCGTCATCTACGCCGATAAAAATAGAAAAGTCTACCGAGATGACTGTCGCCCCGCCTTTAGCAGGTAAAAAGTCATAACTAGGGTCAGTCATAACCAAGTATAAAATCTCCCCCAGGTCCGGGTCTTTTGCAAACAGCCCAACCTCGCGCATATTAAAACCGGTAGTCACATTGGCATTAGTAAGGGTCGTACTCACCTCGGTAACGCCCGTCTCTACCGGCTCAATGCTTGTGACGCCTACGTTAAGTCGCGGCTCTGCGAGGTCTGTTGCGGACTCATAACTATCTAGTTGACCCGATCCAAATTTAAACTTTGTAAATTCCATTTTGATGCGCCCGGCGCGCACCTTGGCGTCGAGGTTTCGGCCTCGCTCCGTAATTACGCTATTGCGCCAATCTGCCATCGATTTTAACCTCCTTAAATATACGTACTGTCGTACTTGCCTTAATAGATGCACGCCCGGAGCTGTCGCCTATCGTACGAGGCGTTACCTGTATACGCTTATGCACATAAGTAGCGGTACTAAGTCGCGCCGCCACCTTAGGCCGGCGTACAAAGGTAATCCCGTCCAAGTGCGACCGCGTATTTTTTGCGACGTAAATCGCTCGGACTGTGGCATCGATTGTCTTACTCGATACAAGTGGGTCCTTAATACCGCCCACTTTGAAAAAGTACGGCTTGCCGCCGTATTCCCAGTATTCCTGTACCATTGCCCCGTCGATGAGTGTATCGACGACCTGTTGCACGGCGGCCGGTGTGCCCTTGATGCGGTGCCATGCGATAGACGTACGCACGAGCTCACGTTTGCGCGGTAGGGGTGTATTAGCGTCGTAAAAATCGACTTTAAACTGTTTGGCCAATAAGTCGATGACCTCTTCCGGTAACTCGTCAATACGTGCCAAAATTAGCACCGTCCGCGATAACTGAGTGACGGCCGTAAGTTCCGCGTCTATCGCTTTGGCCGCGTTTGAAATAATCGGATCACTAGCAAGGTTGGGCGGCAAGATGTCGAGTAAGTGCGTTTCTTGCAGCTTAAGCATCCTCTAACCCTCCTAGTATCAAATTAACCTCTTGCTCACCGGCGACTTGACTCGCGAGTAATTGAGTAAAGGCCGGCTCGGTAATTTCTACCCGTTTTACGCCGGCTTGTATGATGCGGTGTATAAGCTCGGACGGGTTAATGTCTCGCCCAAGCGCGCCGCGTTGCCATGCCACATAATCTTCTAGGGCTTTAGCCACATCTGCCTGTATAGCGGTCGCTCGTGATGCGTTGGCCGCGTCAATATAAAAAGCCCCGCGCACGTTGTAAGGTACAACGGTCGGAGCTTTTACAAATACCCGGTCGGTAAGTGGCCGGATGCGCTTATCATTACATACGGCATTAACCGCGTCGAGGATTTCCTGACTTGCGGGTTTGCCGGTTTTGAGGAGGACATATATAAATACTTTGCCCTCATTACCTGGCGGGCTATCCACCGACACATCGCCGATACTAGCGTGCGCCGATTTGGCGTGATAGATATACGCATCATCCGGACCGGCTACGCTAAACTGCCCCGGCGCATCCTCAATGCGTTCGCGGTAGTCATCGTCCGCCTCGGTATCGGCGCCGCCGTTTGTCGTGGTCGTGTTGGCCACGGTAGGCAAGTACGGCAGCGGATCCACTAACCGGCTTAGCTCGCCCGGTAAATATCCGTTTCCGAGCTCTCCGGCTTGCTGGCACGCTACCACAACGTCGGCAGTTAACTGCCCCGGCGCTATCTGCGCCACCTCAGTAGTTGCGAACATGAGCGCCCCGTCCGGTGTTACCCTCGTACCTTTTGGGATAATAACGGCGCTAGTCTGTGGCGCTGATAACGTAAAACGTACAGTCGTAACCGCCGCCGACGCTGGCAGGCGCTCCGTGCCGACTAGCATACCGAGAATATCCAAAAACACACCCTCGGCAAACGCTAGCATGTTTTGCCGTGTTAAATAATCAATTAAATTGCGCTGCTCGCCTATGATGCTAGCGAGCGAGCATAAAAAAAGCCTTACCGGGTCCGCTAATGCTAGCGTCCGACCGGTTAAGGCCTCATAAACTGTTATAATATGCTGTTTAATAGAGTCGGTGTCCGTCTCTATAAATTTGATGTTATTAAGATCCAATTATAGCCACCTCCAATACTGGGCGCAGGATACCGTCTGCCGTGTCGCCCTCTGACTGATTGACATAGGATATCCGCACCACCTTACACCGTGGCTCGTATTTGGCAATTTGTTGGAGGATTGATGCGGACATTTTGGCCTGTGCTACCGGTATCGGTAAGTCGATAAGTTCGCCGTCGAGCCCAAATCCGCGCTCAAGGGGTACGCTATACCGTACTGTCGTAAGTATGGTATAAACATTTTGCAGTACCTCCTCCAGCACGCTAGCCGGCGCTAGATTGACCGTTTTCGGTGTTGTTGTTATTAGCCACGTTTGCACCGCTCACACCTCCCATCGGTAAGTCAGGCGCCTTTTTAATCGTAATACTAAGCGTGGATATTAATATATTCCCCGTCCGGTCGGTATTACTTACCTCGTCGCCTACCTCTGTAATTACCCAAGGCGCCCCACCTAACGGGGTGCCGTTAATAATAAAATATTCGCGCCGGCCCTCCTCGGCCATTTGTCGGATTTTGTCGCTTTCCTCTGCCGGGTTAACCCCTAGCATGGCGTTAAAATGTATAACAAATGAGATTTCCTCCGTGTCCGGTCCTAAGTATTCGAGCACCGGTGCAGAGCCGATAACCTCGTGCGACGCGTATTTATATGACGTTTTCCGGCTGTATCCGTCGTAAGTTAAAACCTTACTACTCGACACCTCAAATACTAAATCGCCATACGTGCCTAGAGCGGAGGTCGGTAAGTACCGGCCGAGCCCTAAGGCGTTGGCTACTTGCTGCGCCTGTACATACATCGAGTGCCCGAGCTCCGTCTTTTTAAAATTATCTAAAAATGCCACGTACTCACCTCCTACTTATTAGGCGGAGCCGTTGAGCCGCCGCCCGGAATAATACCGCCGTGCGTGTGATTTACTAGGCTCACGCCGTTAACTACTACATCGCCGGCGCCGCCGTTAATTGTCACAGTTGGCGCGTTGATTGTCACGCTGCCCGTGGCGTTAACTGTGATATTGCCGTTATCGTTGATAACGCTCGAACCGTCCGCAAACTTGACCGCTCGCACGCCTTGCCCGTTTGCCGGTGGCGTATCCTTGCTATTGTACATAGTGCCTAAGATATACCCCTCTGTGAGGTTGTTATCGTTGGCACTAAATAAGCACACCACCTGCTCGCCTACGTAAGGCAGCCAATACACCTTAGTATCTTGACTACCGGTAGTAATAATATGCAAGTCCGCACTAACTAAGTCGTCACGGTCCGGAAATGTAACACGAGCCGTCATGTCCGCCGGGTTAACACTCGACACAATCCCGACGCGCGCTAAATTGCGTAGTACCTTCTTAATATCCATTTAAGCACCTCCGGAGTTCTACGGATGTCGTATATCCGCCGCCGACCTTATGCGCCGCCTTAGTGATAATGTACTTCCCGTCAAACTTTCTAAATCCTTCAACGGTTACCGTAAGCCCTGCCGACAGCCTAATATCACCGGTTAAAGTCATTGCGCCCGTGACTTCGTCCTTGTTCTTTTCCCGTAACTTATTACGGGCGAGCCGTTCCGCCTCTGCGATACTCTCGACTTGTTGGTTAACCTGTAGCACCTTGCCCGTACTCTTATTTGGATCCGTATAGGTGTACTCGATTACAGCTTTAGTCTTGGTATCGGTGTGCTTAACGTGGCACGCCTTGTATATCTCACGTGTGGAGCTTTTAAAATCCCACGATGTGAGAGTTATTACCGGGTCTACCGTTGTCGCCGGCGTCGTCGCTTGCGGATTCCGCAATACCGCCACGGGCTCGGCCTGCTCGTATTTGTACTCCTCAAATATAACGACTTGATTATCGGTAACCTTAAGAGCAAGCCCGGCGTCCTTACAGCATTTTTGTAAAAACGCCAGGTCGGACTCGTCGGACTGCTCTATCCGGTCGTATTTAATTTCCGCCGTGGTGTCGTAGTATAACGTACACCCGGCGGCCGTGGCCAGCTCATTAGCTACCGCTTTTAGTGTGGTCTTTTCCCAACTCCGGGACTTTTCCACTCCTCGGAGGGCTGATGCCTCCGGCACGCTAACCGCGCCTATGCTTACCGTGTGCGGTGGATATTTTAGAGTTACCTCATCAATTTCAAACTCTCCGCAGTCTAGCCGCATCAGGTCTCCGTCAAATCGCCAATGCTCTAGCACAATGGCCGCCCGGAGCTTGGCTCCTTTGTCCGGTAGCCAGTCCCCTAGCCACAACTCCGCCACGTCGTGCAGGTCTACCGAGATGTCGTCAACCTCGCCGCTCATGGCGTCATTAAATGCAAAGCCCGTAAAAAACGGCGCAATATCTTGCGAGATATTAACGCCGTCGTACGTGAGCTCTATATAAGATTTAGGCGCTCTCATGTCTTACGCCTCCACGGAGGGGCGTAGGTCACTGCATCGCGTGGTACGTCCGGTATAGTCAAGACTGTACCGGCGCTAAACCTCGACACGCCTACGTGTTGCCGGTTAGCCTGCATGAGTAGATAAGTGTATGCTTCGCTACCCATTTGGCGCAAGGCGATCATGTCCCAAACGTCGCCGGCCACCGTTATATACCTATTAGGCATAACTTCTCCGCCCCCTCCTTGCTTCTAATTCTTGTAATTTCCGCTCCAGCTCATCGAGCACATCGCGCGCGGCTCGCTCGATTTGAGCAACTGTCGAGGCGTCCGCGTTGCCTTGTACGGTAATAGTAATCGGCGCGGACAAGGATACGCTACCGCCACCAGTGCCTACATCCATTCCCAATAATTGGGCGGTCTTAGTCACGAGCCCCCGACTGCGGGCGCTATTGTTAATCGGGATATAGGCCTCCGGCGATTCCTCGGCAAACCACGCCAAATGCGCGCCCTTGCCTACGATGTCGCCCTCGGCGTGTCCCGGTAAGTTGACACCGGCAGGCGGTCCGCCCATCTGGTTTTGTACCCAGTTGACGGTAGCACTGATAGGGTTCGCGAGAAAATCCTTAAACCCTTGCCACTTATTCTGCGCCCAGCTTACAAAGTCCGCTATTTTGGCCTCTGCATCAGATATAAAACCGGTTACCGCACCGGACACAGTATCCCATCCGGCCACAAGCTGATTCCATAGCCACGTCGCCTCGTTAGCTATCCAGTCCCAGGCCGCCACCGCTGCCGCGGCTACGTCATCCCAGTAAATAATTAAGACAGCTATCAGGGCAATAATAGCAATAATCGCCAGTGCCGCCGGATTGGCCGCCATAGCGCCATTAAAGAGCCATTGTGCCGCTGTCATTGCCTTAGTCGCCGCTACACCGGCCCACCGTGCCACGGTTGCCGCTCGTTCGGAGTTTTGCAAGGCCACTATCGCCGCCCGCGTTAACTCAATACCGGCTGATACAACCCTAAAGCCTTTATAGGCGAGTACTAAGCCTGCCACAGCTGCGGCCATGCTGAGTATGCCCTGAACTACTGCCGGGTGTTCCTGCGCTAATCGAGTTACCCACATTACCTGATTAGCGAGCCACTGAGTGCCCGCCGCAATGCTCGGAATTAAAGCGTCGCCGATAGTCACGGCCATAACACTAACCGCCGCCCTTGCCTGATTAAGCGCAAAGGTCGTTGTCTGCATTTTGGCCTGGAATTCCTTGTCGACACTGCCCGCTCTGCCCTCCTCATTAAGTCGGGCAAAGTTTGCCCGGAGCTTGTCAGTACCGGCCGCCAGTTTGGCGATATTGTCCTGATACTCAGCCCCGAACATATTAGTTAAAATCTCAGCCTTTGCCGCTCCGTCGAGCTGATTAATCTGATCTAATAGTTTTAAAGTCGTACCTTTGGAGTCCTTGATAAAGTCCTCTTGTAACTGTTTGGCGTCCAAGCCCGTTTGGGCAAGCGCCGCCTGGAAAGATTTACCCTGAACCGGAGCCGTGGCGAGTTTAGTCATGAATGCATTTAGCCCGGTAGATGCTACCTCGGCAGTGTCGCCTAACTCGAGCATCGTTGTACCCATGGCCGCTATTTCGCCATTTGAAAAGCTCGTTTGCGCGGCCGTACCGGAGATACGTTGCATAACATTAATAATCTCGCCGCCTTTTGCGGTTGTTTGGTCGTCGAGATAGTTGATAGTATCGGCTAACTCTCTAATCTGTGCCCGACCCTCCGTGGTGTCGATTTTGATACCGCGGATATTCGCAATTTTGGCCATTTGTTCGGCCACGATTTCGCCGTCCGTCTCAAATGCTTCGCCCATTTTTACGGAGAGCGTGGTAAACTCTCGCAGTCCCTCGGCGCCTTGTACACCCATTCGTGCGGATGCCTCCATGGCTCCGGCTACCTTATCCGGTACGATGCCGAGCTCCGTCGACATGGATTTTACGGCGTCGCTCATTTGGTAGTACGTTTCGGTGTATTGTAGATTTTCATCGCGTGCACCGTCTACCTGTTTAGCCACGCCGGCCATGGCTTGCTCATAATTAATAGCCTCATGAGCCGCCAAGGCTAAGGGCGCCGCC